>JBIKSC010000033.1:0-16242 GCA_044348775.1 Flavobacteriales bacterium
CTTTTTTCTGCTGACTCAAATAAAGTTTCCATGCGATGGTTTCAGCGGTTTGTCCCAGTGTTTCTGACCGGAAATTGCTGGCTGTTTTGTTGAGTAGGAAAATTCCTCCGGCGCAAACCGCCATTCCGATTCCGCTAAAAAACCAGTCCATCCCTATTCCCAGCGGTATAAAAGCGAAAAACAGAAAAGTCAGTAGGCCATTGAGAAACGAATTTGGCTTGAGAATATCCAATTCCAAACCGCTCTCATTTGACCATTCCCTCACCTTGATTCTTCGGCCTGTTGCAGGTATCAGATCATTCAATTTAGCATCCAGGTGAATGCTTGCAGCACTTACTCCGAGGTTTAGTAAGCCTTTCTGAAGCATCGCAAATACTTTTTCTGTTGTCCACTCCCCTGTCAACTCATCTAAATAGCGTTGAACGAGCAAGTCGGCCAAACTCGATGCCGAGTAAGACTTTTCAATGTAATCAGCCGGATTAACAGAACAGCTAAAACGACTATTCAGCTCCTTGATGAGCTTTTCTATTTGAGATGGATTGTACAGTTCAGTCATAAGAATAGTAATGGAGCAAAAATAGTCTGCGGCTACTGTTTTAGACACCCTTTTTCAGAATGTACACAAGCTCATTTGCTTGCTTTTTCTCGCTGAAAAAGAGTGGATTATGATTTTTGAGAGAAAAACAGGCAACCCTCCCTTAACACAATCGTCATATACATGGTTGCGCAGTTTTTCCAGGACTGCGTTGGTTTCAAAATTTTCCTTGCAGGTTTAAAGAAAAGGGGTTCGACGTGAATCCCTTTTTTTTTGCTTATCCGGAGGACCAGTAAAACTATTTCTACTCCCATAAATATTTGCAGACCGCGTAAGGCGAAGAACAATTGGTTTTAACCTTATGACTTTCTATCCATCATTTTGTTCATACCCATCATTTGCTTCATCACCTTTTCCATGCCATCGGGTGAGCCATCGAGAAAGATAATGTTGCCCTTTCCGTATTCAGCGAAGTTCTTGACGGCTTCTGTCCACATGCTAAACATGATAACGGAAGTATCCAGATTCGCCTGCTGCATTTCTCGCGCAGCATTCTGCATACCACGCGCTACCTCTTCACGGAAGAGTGCAACACCCTGCCCTCGCATTTGAGCTGCTTCCCGCTCGGCTTGTGCTGCTATCTTGATGGCATTTCCTTCTGCCTCAGCGGCTTTTGTTTTCGTGATTAGCAATGCCTGACCCTCGTTTTCGGCAGCTGCCTTAAGGTTGTTTGAAGCAACTACCTGAGCCATTGATTTGATGATGGCTTCATCGAATGTTATATCATTAATCTGTAAATCCTGCAGATGATACCCCCACTCTTCTAATCGGTTGTCGATTTCTGCCTTCACGTGCTCTACAATTTCATTGCGTAAACCGAGTACTTCTGCTTGTCTTTTTGTGGCTACGAAAGCACGAATGGTTCCTTCAATTGTGCGCACCAAGGCTTGCATCAAGCTGCGTTCATCAATGAATTTAAATGCTACTCGTTTGATGACCTCTTCTTCTCCGCTCATAACAGAATAAAGCAGCATTGACTTAAAGTACACATTGGCCTGATCGAATGTTACTGCCTGGAATTCCATCTCGACGCTGCGATTCTGGGTGCTAATTTTCTTGAAAACAACTTCAATAAAAGGAATGGTAAAATTGAGGCCGGGAGAAAGTACGCGGCGATACTTTCCAAAAACAGTTACTACCCCCATCATCCCTTGCTGGATTACAACGAATGATTTGAAAAGTAAGAGAGCTACAACAATGATGGCAATTAAATTTCCGGTGATGAACTGCATGGTAAAATGGTATTGGTTACTTATATGAAAAACGAAATTAGATGAAAGCCCATGCGCTCACTATTTATTCTTTAAGAAATGAGAAAGCAGGGCAATAGCTCTGCCTCGATGGCTGATGGTGTTCTTCATGTCCATGGTCATTTCTGCAAAGGTTTCATTGGCTCCTTCTGGTCTGAAAACAGGATCATAACCGAAACCATCTGTGCCTCGACGTTGCTCCATAATCTCACCTCTCACAACTCCTTCAAAGAGAAACTCCTCGCCCCCGCTAATGAGACAAATTACAGTTCTGAATTGTGCCGTACGATTCGATTTTCCGTGGAGATTGGTGAGGAGTAAATCCATGTTATGCTCGGAATTTCGCTGAGGTCCGGCATAGCGTGCTGAATAGACGCCCGGTGCACCATCTAGCGCATCGACTTCCAGTCCGGTATCGTCGGCAAAGCAATCGACCTTGTAATTATCCCAAACATAGCGGGCCTTCATTCGCGCATTTTCTTCCAGTGTATCACCGGTTTCAGGTATGTCTTCATTACAACCGATAGCTCGCAAACTCTTTAACCGAATGTCACCGCCTAACTTATGCTCCACCTCCAACACCTTGTTTTCATTGGCACTTGCAAAAACCAGCTCCATATTTTTTTCCTTTATTTGTTTGATTTTACCGCTTGATGTTCGCTCAAGTGTTCGTACTACGATAATTTGCTTTGGCACCTCGTATCGTTCTAAAGCGGTGCTCATTCGTTCCATCAGTTTCATCTCATCAATTGGTGATTCACTCTCGATATAGAGTACCAATCGACGACCCAGAATATTATCCGGAAGAGAGTTTACATGATAAGGACGATCCAAGAAAGGCTCCAGCTTTTTCTCAATAACCTCTGCGAAAAGCTTTATTCCGCCACTATTGATTACTCTGTCATGGCGTCCTTTGTAATAAAATTCTGATGGACTCAGAAGCTGCACCACATCTTGTGTTTGTAGGATTTCCGGGTGTATGTGAGGAGCGGAAATTTGCAGTCGTTGTTCTGCGTCAACCGATAATTGAACGCCTTCCAATGCCACAAATGGTATCCGCTCGGAACTTAATTTTCTTACAGCAATGTGGCTAAGTGTTTCAGCCATTCCATATGTTTCAAATACATTGTCGCAGTATGATGCCAGTCGCTCACGCAAAGCGTCCGGAACAGCAGCGCCGCCTACGATAACAGATCCGAATTGTGATAGCATCTTCAGTTGTTCGTTGTTCAACGTGGCCAGCTGCATAGGAGTAAAAGCGGCAAAGTCGAATGGTTGGTTTACCATACTCAGCGGCTGGGCATTAGGCATGATCGAAGTAAGGCTCCACCCTTGCGTCATGGCACGAACCAACATCATTTTACCCGCTATATAACCAGCCGGCAGTGCTAATAGCGCCGAAGTTCCGCTGTGGCAACGAAAGAAGTTAGCCGTCATGGATGCACTCGCTTCCATGGCTGATTTCGTTGTCTGCCAGACGGTTGGATCGCCCGAGGAGCCTGACGTTTGAACTTCAATAGTTTCCTCTGTATTTAGCCAATCGCGCATGAATAGTATAGCAGGGCGCTCCCACTCCGGAAATGTTCCTTGAATGAAAGAGGTGATTTCCTGCGCGGAAATGCCGTTGTAAGAAAAACGCGGATGGATTCTCATTTCAGCAATTGCTTTAGGTTCCACTGCAGATCAGAATCGAATCGCAAATAGCCGGCTTTAGCGACCCAGGGAGAAGGAATATTATTGGAGAACAAGGATCCGGTTCCCAATCCTTGCGGCATGGATACGTTCTTGGTCATTATCCATTGTGTAATGGCATTCAGGCCAATATTCGATTCTAGGGCCGATGTCGCCCACCAACCAATTTTACGCTTTTCGGCCAATTCAATCCATTCGTCACAACCGCTAAATGCACCGTGGAGCGTAGGCTTCAGAATGAGGTAATGAGGTTTAATCGCATCGAGTAGCGACTCCTTTTCAAGGGGGGTATGAATACCAATAAGCTCTTCGTCAAGGGCAATTGCGATTGGTGTTTTCTCAACCAACTGCGCCATCTCATCAGCCATACCGGCTTTAATGGGTTGTTCAATCGAGTGTATTCTATGCGCAGATAACCGATCCAATTTCTCCAGCGCCTCCTGTGAACTGAAGGCCCCATTGGCATCTAGCCGAATCTCCAGGTCATTTAAGTGGAATTCACTCCTCACCTGTCGCAGTAACTGTATCTCTTCTTCAAAATCGAGAGCTCCAACTTTGAATTTAATGGTCGTAAACCCCTCTTCTACTTTTTGCCTGCATTCCTGCAGCATCGAGCGCGCGTCCGACATCCAAACCAAACCATTAATGGGAACAGGCTTTGAAAGATCGGCTTCGAAAGGCATTAACCGGCCTCCATTGACTAAATCGCGCAAGGCGCATTCAAGTGAAAATTTTAAGGAAGAAAATTGAGCCATTGTAGCCGCCATGCTCTCAGGATTGCCGAGAAGTGAAGACCAATTTGCAATGGTTCGTTCTAACTCCGGTTTCGCTTCAGGACTGAGTCCCCAGATTGGAGCACATTCACCCATACCAACTACATCATTGTCGGAGGAACGAGCGATAAGGTAGTACACCTCGCGCTCGGTCATGACATCGCGCGAGGTTTTAGCAGGGGTTTTAAAAAAAAGGGTATGATGCTGAAAACGAAAGCTCATTTTTTAGCAGATCCTGAAATACGCTTGATGATGTATTCCATAGGTCCCTGTTCTGTGATCTTTTTACGCCAAAGAAAAGGAAGATAGAATGTGAGCGTGGTAGCCAAAATAACGTACAAAATCAATGCAATCCTTTTCGAGAAAAATTCAACATTGGTAGCGGTCAGCGTAATTACTCCCACCAACGTGTAGAAAAGCACTACACTGTACTTCATTGAAGAAATTGTTTGAACAAACTTGAGGAGTTTAGGCGAGCTCAGTTTACGGAAGAAAAAGATAGTCGCATTCAGAATGACTATGGAGGTGCCAATGCCATAGAGACAAAAAGCTGGGAAAAGCAAGCGAACATTCATGATGAAGATATCGGAACGTCTTAATAGTAACGCGTCAGTATCGAGGACCTTAGTGTAACGATTAACGAGCCATGCACCACCAATCAAAATCACACCGATGACACTTGATGGAGGAAGCCACCCTTTCGGCCTGACGTCGGTGCGACCGAAAATGAGGCCTGCGAAAAAGAAAATTACCCAAGGAAGTAAAGAATAATATCCATTGAAAAACAGAAATCCCAGCCCGTTGTAGATTTCCCCACCGCCAAGCGAAGGAAGTGTATAGGTTGTATGCGCCGGAACGTCCAGGAATAAAAGGGTTATTCCGAATACAATGGTCAGTAAGGTTATAACACGGATGAGAATATTGTTCCATTGGGCAACGAAGGGAATTACCAAAAACATCATGCCTGAGGCTACAAACATGTTCATAGGCCAAATGGAACAGAACAAAAGCCCGGTAAGGAGCAAAACCGACCCCCTCTTCCCCGAATAACTCAGTAATTTACGATTGCTAATTCGGCGATCGCGCATGGTGAGTGTTACAGTAAACCCATTCAAAAAGAAGAAAAGCGCTGGAAAAACATCAAAAATCACATTGAACTTTGTGTGAGTCAATGAGTTTTGAACGAGGTCTCCGATAGTGTAAGTATATCCATATAAGACACAACCAACTAGCGCTATTACATAGCTTACATCTATACCAATGAGTCGATTCGAGTTGGTTGCCATATTTCCAAGTTGCGCCCGCGAATATAAACACTTAGCGGGGTTGGCCCGAATAAAGAGAGTCTAAAACTGCTTTAGCAATATGCGGACGGTAATGCGATCGCTCGTAGTATCCTTCATGACTGGCAGTGAGTGGATTGATGCCCGAAAAGTCGTGAACGGATGTTTCTCCAAAAAGAGATTGCAAAAGCTGAACGTCATCCTTTGACATATGTATTTGATTGAATAGTGGACTAATAACAACCTGGACATTGCACGAGGATTTCTGTAATATTCTCGCAATTTCAGATAACTGCACTTTCATCTTTTCATTAATGACAGGAGCTGAAAACCTCACTTGGCCATCACGTTGTGGTTGAAATTTCTTCAATCGATCGCTGTTGTAATACTCTCCTTTAGCTGCGAGATCTTCGAAATGCTTGTACTGAAGCTCATTGGTCAAAGGATTATAACTAAAGGGCTTGTCATCCAATAAATTCAGTTGTGACATGTATGGTTTTGCTATGCCTGTGTAGCTGTAATCGAGGAATGCCCGTAGAAACTTTCGATCTAAAAAGGCCATGAAATGACTGCTTTGGAAGGTCAGCCACTTTGCTGGTCCCACCACGATAGGGTCTTCCATATAGAGGTGTTCATTCAATAATGAATAAGGTCGGAAAATATCGACATCCAAAATGAGCAACACATGCTTAAAATCGACCTTGTTCCGCTCTAAAAACTCCACCTTGTGAAGAATGCCTTCCAGCGTCTCCGCTGATGCGTCGAAGTGAAAACAGCTGGCATCGTCCGGTAAATTAGTTTTCCAGTCGTCAATCTGGTAAAACATCGAACGAGAGCTGCCGAAAATGAACGAATTGTAGTGCATACTATCGTTGTAAAACATAAATGTTCCTGCGCTCACTCGGTTTTGATTCAGGGGTACGCTAAGAGCCTTTCCGCCCGGTTTGTAATTTGAATATCTCCGAATTACCTTGAAAGGGTCGAGAAATGCATACGATGCTATTATACCCAGTATGGGGAGAAGAAATAGCAAAGCGCGTAATACAATTCGTTTCATAACTAGAACTGGAAATAAATGAACTGTTGCTGATGACCTGCAAACCAAGCAATAAGCAAAAGAATCGCATAATAGATTGTCCAACGTATCGGACGCGTTACCGACATATGCAGTTGCTCAAGCGGATGTTCTTTGTGCCTTGCATACCATTCGACAATAAAAAAAGAAGCCACCAGCAGCATGGTTTTGTTGAATCCAATTAACGTTGGAGGTATGGCGAGACTCCAATCCCCTACATACATGTTCTTCATGTATAGAAGCATGTTCCCTATACTGGTGTTGCGAAACACCACGAGCGACATCATAATTTGGATGAAAGTGAAAAGCATTAAGCCCATTTCCAGCATTCGGCCTTTAAAATCGGGCTTAAGTAAACGCTCATACCAGATCTCCCTCTTCCCTCTTATAATTCCGGGAATGAAATAACATGCATTCACAAATCCCCAACCTACATAATTCCAGTTGGCTCCGTGCCAAAAACCGCTGAGAAGGAATATGACGAATATGTTGCGTGTTTGTTGCCACTTACTGCCGCGGCTGCCGCCGAGAGGAAAATAGATATAATCACGAAACCACCCCGTTAGTGAAAGATGCCAGCGTCGCCAGTATTCTGCTATGCTTGTTGCGAAATATGGGTAGTTGAAATTGCGAATCAACTGAATGCCGAATATGCGCGATACGCCTTGAGCCATATCAGAATAGCCGGAAAAATCGCCATATACCTGAATCGTAAACATGGCTACTCCCAACCATAGGGTCGGGGCATTAAACTGACTCGGGTCGGCATAAATCGCATCGGCAATGATGCCGCAATTATCCGCTATGAGTACCTTTTTCACTAAACCCCATAAGAAAAACCTCAACCCCTCCACTGTTTGCTCTTGGTTAAAAATGCGAGCCTTTTTCAATTGAGGCAGTAAGTGTGTTGCACGCTCAATCGGACCTGCCACCAGCAAAGGGAAGTAGCTTACGAAAAGAGCGTAATCGACCAAATTGGCATCCGGTTCAATTCTTTTGTAATAGACGTCCAGCACATAGCTTAGACCATGGAAGGTATAGAACGAAATGCCAACAGGCAATATCAACTGAAGGGTTACAACATCAACCTTCCAACCCAGGGAAGCCATTAAATCAGCAAACGATAGTGCGAAGAAGTCGTAATATTTGAAAACGCCCAATAGTCCGACATTTATACCAACGCTTATCCATAACCAGATCTTCCGCTGACGTTCATTATCGGAATTGCCGATGCGAAGCCCCGTGAAATAGTCGAGGAGAGTTGAAAAGAGCAACAAGGCGACAAATCTCCAATCCCAGCACCCGTAGAAATAATAGCTCGCCACCAGAAGCAATGCATTCTGCCATTTTACCGAGCGCTTGATTACCCACCAATGCAGGGCAAAAACCACGAGAAAAAAGACTAGAAATGTTGAGGTATGAAAAAGCATAGTTAAAGGTGAGCGCAGCAAACATACTAAAAGCTAAGGCCAAGACATGGAATTACCTGTTGACTAATTGCAGAAATATGAACCTGCGATTGACTTGGGGTGTTTCATCTTTGTACAATGGAAAAGGTCGAAGAGCAAATCGAAGTAATTGGTGCACGGGAGCACAATTTGAAGAATATAGATGTAACCATTCCTCGCAATCGGTTAGTGGTAATCACCGGTTTGAGTGGGAGCGGCAAATCATCGCTTGCTTTTGACACTATTTATGCCGAGGGTCAACGTCGATACATTGAAACGTTTGGGGCCTATGCGCGGCAGTTTATTGGTGAGATGGAACGTCCCGATGTAGATAAGATTAACGGCCTTTCTCCTGTTATTTCCATCGAGCAAAAGACTGTCAGTCGAAATCCTCGTTCTACGGTAGGCACCATTACTGAAATTTATGACTTCCTTCGACTCCTATATGCCAGGGCTTCAGACGCCTTTAGCTATGTAACCGGAGAGCGCATGGTGCGCTATACAGATGATCAGATTATACAACTGATACGGGAAGAATACGCCGATCAAAAAATCGTAATACTGGCTCCTTTGGTTAAAGGACGCAAGGGGCACTATCGGGAGTTGTTTGAGTCTATTATGAAGCAGGGCTATCTGCGCGCCCGCATCGATGGTGAGATTGTGGAGCTTACAAAAGGCCACAAAGTAGATCGTTACAAGATTCATGATATTGAACTTGTGGTTGATCGTTTGGCTATGGGTGTGCTGAAAAAGGAAAAGAAAGAATCAGCAGATGCTGAGTTGACCCGGTTGAGACAAACCGTGAGCACAGCTTTGAAGCTTGGAAAGGGAACGCTGATGGTTATGCCGCATGAAGAAGAACCCGTTAAAAAAACAGCAAAAAAACAAAAAGCAGTTTCCATTAAGCACTTTAGTAGGCATTTGATGTGCCCCTCATCCGGTGTTTCCTACGCAGAGCCCGAACCGAATCTTTTTTCATTCAACTCCCCTTATGGTGCTTGCGCTCACTGTAGCGGTTTGGGAGAGGTGGCCGAGGTAGATATGGAAAAGATAATTCCAGACCCTTCCCGTTCTATTAAAAAAGGAGGAATCGTGCCACTGGGAGAGGGTAAAAACAACTGGTGGTTTCAACAGGTAGAGGCGGTGGTAAAGCATTTTGGCTATGATCTCAATACATCCATTTCTGATATGGATGAAGATGTTATCAATGTTCTGCTCTATGGCTCGGAGGAGTTGTTTGATGTTACCACAGGAGGCAACGTAACTTACCAGATTAAATACGAGGGTATCATTGCTCAAATTGAAAAGCAAATTGATGAAGATAGCTCCCCCGCATTGCGGCGATGGGCTGAAAGCTTCATGAATAAGATGCCTTGTCCGGATTGTAATGGCGCCCGATTGAAGAAGGAGGCTTTGTTTTTTCGAATTGGTGACAAGAACATAGCAGACTTATCGTCGATGGGTATGCACGAGCTAATTTCATGGCTTGAAGGTGTAGAATTCAAAATGAGTCAGCGCCAATTGGCCATAGCTCATGAGCCGTTGAAGGAAGTACGCAACCGTTTGCGTTTTTTGGTTGATGTTGGACTTGACTATCTGACATTGAATCGCAGTGCGCGCACGCTCAGCGGCGGTGAGGCACAGCGCATACGCTTAGCCACTCAAATCGGCTCGCAATTGGTTGGTGTCCTCTACATTCTCGACGAGCCCAGTATTGGTCTTCACCAGCGCGACAACCATAAGTTGATAGCCTCTTTGCAGGCTCTCCGTGATGGAGGAAATAGCGTAATTGTAGTAGAACATGACCGTGACATGATGCTTCAAAGCGACCACCTCATCGATATTGGCCCAGGCGCCGGTATGCACGGAGGGCGTATCATGACACAAGGCAATCCTCATGACTTAAAGAAGGAGGATAGCGTAACAGCTCGCTACCTGAGAGGAGATTTGCGCATTGAAGTTCCTGCGGAACGACGCAAGGGAAATAAGAAGAAGCTGACTTTGACGGGAGCAACAGGTCATAATCTGAAGAATGTAACACTGGAGATTCCATTGGGTATGTTTGTTGGCGTAACCGGGGTAAGTGGAAGCGGTAAATCATCGCTCATTGAGCACACCCTCTACCCTATCCTCAACCGACATTTTTACAACGGAGTAAAGAAACCTTTGCCATACAAGTCCATCAAAGGACTCGAGAATCTTGATAAGGTTATAGAAATTGATCAAAGCCCTATAGGTCGCACTCCACGAAGCAACCCGAGCACTTATACGGGTATTTTTACCGACATACGTAATTTATATGCTGCGTTGCCGGAGGCCAAAATTCGGGGCTATCAGCCGGGACGTTTTTCTTTCAATGTGAGTGGCGGACGTTGTGAAACCTGCAAAGGTGCTGGAGTTAAGTCAATTGAAATGAACTTCTTGCCCGATGTTTTGGTGGGCTGTGAAATATGCTCCGGAAAGCGATATAACCGGGAGACACTGGAGATTCGTTATAAAGGGAAAAGTATTTCTGATGTATTGGACATGACTGTTGATCAGGCTGTCGAGTTTTTTGATGCTCACCCACGTATCCGTCATGTAGTGAAAACCCTTCAGGATGTTGGGTTGGGTTATATTACGCTGGGGCAGCATTCCACAACACTCAGCGGAGGAGAAGCTCAGCGCGTAAAGCTGTCTACGGAACTAGGTAAGCGTGACACAGGAAATACACTTTACATTTTGGATGAACCAACAACAGGACTGCATTTTCAAGACGTTCAAATGCTGATTAATGTCCTAAATCGATTGGTCGATCGCGGTAATAGTGTATTGGTGATTGAACATAATATGGATGTTATCAAAGTCGCTGACCATATCATCGATGTAGGACCCGAAGGAGGTAATGGCGGCGGACAAATTGTAGCCACCGGTACACCTGAGATTGTTAGCAAAGTGAAAGGCAGCTGGACGGGAAAGTTCTTGAAGGAGGAGCTTTGAGGGGGGATTACAGATTACGAATTACGGATGACGGATTGTTGCGGCGAAGTAGTAATTACTAAGTACTAAGTTCGGATGGTGTGTTCCTTGATATTCGGGTGGTTTTTCCGGAATCAATAATTTCCATTTATCCATTCCTGATAGTATACCCTACCTCTTCATTCGCCGCTCGCCAATCAAACGTTGCCCAGCATTCTGAAACTGTTTTTCGGCAGGATGTACTCACCATCTTCCGGGCGGCGGATCATAGCATAGAACTCTTTGCACATGTAGTTGATTTGTCTGCGGAATGGGCGTTTCTCGAGGTAGCTTTCCCAAGCCTCTAATGCCAATTTCTTGGTTACTTCCCATGCGTAATTGTTAAATCCTTCAGGACGGGAAAAACTGTCTACATACTTTTTTGCCTCGGGTAATGTATTCATTGTGCTCATTTTTAAACGGTTTTACGTGATTGATGGCGCAAAGGATGCCTGGCAGATTGTAATGGATTTACAATCCGAAAAATTTATTGGAAATGAACTTTATGCGCCCAATAAGCCCCTGATTGCTGCACGCTTTATACATTCACTTGAAGATTGTATGTTCAAGATATCAACGAGGGTAATCGTTTGGCCGTCGATAAAAGCACTCATAAACAACGTCTTAAATCAAATTTTAAGACCGTTCATTTGTTTATAAAACCTACTTTATGTTTAACGAAAAATGGTCAGCAACAAGCATTGTTGATATATCTTGCGCAAAACTTGTCGAGTATTTTTTTGATTTTGTCTAAGAATCGCCTATTCTTGTAGAGTGATTATGACGATTTACCGATGAGTCACCCAAAAGCTAACCATAAGAAACCAATTCCGTCACTCGGTATGACGTCCATAACCGGTCATAAGCTCGATTCGCTCAAAGCCACCTACCATGATTTGGTTTCCCGTGTAGTTTCTGCAGGTGACAGCGCGACCCTCCTCTTCTCGCATTTCGGTGACTTTGATACAACGAAAGTGGAAAACACGTTGAAATTGATTGAAAGTGGAATTCTGGAAAGTGGTGATAAGCGTTCGACCATGAAAAGAGTGTGTGGCATGCTCATCGAATTACTCCAAAACATCTCCATTCATGGTGCTCGCGATAGCAAAGGACACATGAATGCCTATCTCATCGTGGCCAAAGTGGGTGTTAATTACTTGCTATACTCAGGAAACCTGATTCTTTCAGAAATGGTGCAGCCTATTCAGGCTCGAATGAATGATCTAGTTGAAATGGATTCTACCTCACTGCGGAAATTGTACATTGAGATTTTATGCAACGAGGAATACAGTATGCAAGGGGGCGCAGGTTTGGGTTTGGTTACTATTGTGAAGCGCGCTGAAAACAATGTACGCTTCAATATAGACACGATCGATGAGCATTTCGGTTTTTTCCAATTAGAGGTTACTGTTCCTGTCTCTCACTCTTCTTGAATTCACGTTGAACGGCCGAATTATTAAGCGGAATTGAATCCCCTTCCTTCAGTCTTCTATTTTTGTTTGGATGAAACAACTACTTTTTTGGGCTTGCTCAGTATTGGCTGCGTTGAGCTTAATTCTAACCCTTTCGCACTGCAACAAATCATCTTCGTACAATAAGTTTCTCGATCCGGAACTCTTGAAGATCGCTCAATTTACCGATCAGCGAATTACAGACTCCCTTCTTCCCTATCTCACAAGCAGACAACCTCTTCTGAGGCTCGAAGCAGCCATGTCGTTAGCCAGTGTACGAGATGCTAAAGCGGTTGATGCTTTGCACAAAGCATTGCTCGACCCTGTTGCCGAAGTCAGGTCTTCAGCTGCCTACGCGTTGGGTCAAATACTTCACCCTAGTTCTATAGAGCCTCTCTCGCTGCAACTCAGAGTCGACACTAACCCGGGAGCAATTATTCAAATTCTGGAGGCACTAGGGAAAATTGGCGGCGGCCTTCATGCCGCAAGTTCAGCTCCCGAGTTTGTTGAAAATGCAGCCAATACCATTTTCAATTACGAACGATCCGACTCTATCGGCATTCATGCTATTGCCAAGGCCGCCTTTTGGATGCACAATGGTGGCTGGAACGATAACAGGCTCATCAATAAATTATCGGCCATCTATGGTGAGCAACCTACCATCAACCGACGTGTAATCGCTTTTGCGATGGTCAGATACAGGGGCGATTGGTTTCTGGATACTCTTCAAGCCAATGCATTCATTCATCATCTGGTATCAGAAACAGATACGGTTGCGCAAGTGGCGGCCATTCCGGTAACAGGTCGAATAGCCAGTCAATTATCCGCTCAATTCCTTACTAAACTATTGCAAAGTCCGACTTCCGGACGTGAGCAATTGATAGCAGCTTGTCGCGCGGCATCTAAGAACCCCGCTGTAGAAGCTACGCCTTTACTTGGCCTGCTTGTGAACAAGTCGCAATCAGTAGCTGAAGAGGCTTTCTTTAGCTTACAAACCAAAAGGCTCTCATCTGTGCAACTCGATGCCGTTAGATCACTTCAATCGTCCCTACCTGATGCGTTGCAACCTTCTGCAGTTCGCATGCTTCATAAAATGGGCGACACACTCAATTTGCCTTTATGGATGACCAAAATTGATGGCTCACTCAAACCCTATGATCGTCTCGCTTGTATTCGAGTGCTGGGTGTTTCCGGCGCAAGTGCAATCGTGTCGTTGGAGCGAGCTTTGGCAAATCCCGATATTCTTCAGGCAAATGCATACACAGAAGCGTTTATCGAATCACATAATCAACCTGATTTTCCAACCGATATCAATTACTCCAAGGCTCTAATTCAACTGGTGCAACGAAGTGACATTGGAATAACAGCTCTATGTGCCGCGGAAATGAGAGCCTCCTTTCCTAACGCCTCTATCGACGCCGGTTTAAATGAAATGAATCTGGCATTGATATCGGCGCTCGAAAAGCTGAAACTCCCGAAGGAGGTTGAAACAGCTAACGAAATCATTAAAACGCTGAACGTTTGGGGGATTTCTCCTCGTGAGGAAATTAAAGTCGAATATAATAATCCCATCGATTGGAATTTAGTGAAGTCAATTCCTCGTCGTCAGCGTGCAGCGATTCACACAAACAAGGGAAAGATAGAGATTGAGCTTCATGTGGAAGAAGCTCCCGGAAGTGTTGCATCCTTTGTTAAATTATGCAGGGAGGGTTTTTATAATGGTAAGTCCTTTCATCGTGTGGTGCCGAACTTTGTAATACAAGGAGGTTGTCCTCGTGGTGATGGTATGGGCGGAACTGACTACACACTACGTTCTGAGTTTCGATTGCACGACTATCGCACCGGTTCGGTTGGTTTGGCCTCATCAGGCCCTGATACCGAGAGTTGCCAGTGGTTTATCACGCACATTCCAACTCCACATTTGGAAGGTCGCTACACACTATTTGCTCATGTAACACAAGGTATGGGTATTGTTGATCAAATCGAAGTGGGCGATACAATCGAACGTATTGAATTACTCAAAGACTAGTGCCAAGCAATTATTGTGAGTTCACTTGCTGTGATTAGCCTTATATTCGCTTCGAATTTGATTTACGCTTATCAGGCGTGTCCCGGGGGGACTATTTCCGTCACCTGATTGTTCGGATCATTTCACGAACATATTTATACATTTTATTCTAATGAATTTTGAATCATTGGGTCTCATTGAGCCCATACTAAAGGCCTTGCAAAAAGAAGGCTATGAAAAACCCACGCCCATACAGGAGCAGGCCATTCCGATTGTACTCAACGGACGCGACTTGCTGGGCTGTGCTCAAACCGGTACAGGTAAAACTGCTGCCTTTGCACTTCCTGTTATCCAACTATTACATCAAAAGAACCAACCGCAAAATGGCAAACGCGTCATTCAAGCGCTGGTACTCACTCCTACTCGTGAATTAGCCATTCAAATTGAAGAAAGCTTCAGAGCCTATGGCAATTTCACCAAACTTCAAAACCTTGTCATTTTCGGTGGTGTTGGGCAGTTCCCTCAAACGCAGGCGCTCAAGCGCGGTGTGGATGTGCTTATTGCAACACCTGGTCGTTTACTTGATTTGATGAACCAAGGATTCATCGATTTGCGTCACCTTGAAATTTTTATCCTGGATGAGGCAGACCGTATGCTCGATATGGGCTTCATACACGATGTAAAGAAGGTAATTGCCCGTTTACCGCAAAAGCGTCAGTCGCTTTTCTTCAGTGCCACCATGCCTCCGGAAATTCAAAAGTTGAGTGCGACCATTCTCACCAACCCCTTGAAAGTGGAAGTAACTCCCCCTGCTACTACAGCAGAGAAGATCAATCAGTCTATCTACTACCTCGACAAGGCCGATAAGAAGACCATGCTCTTGCACGTACTAAGCGACCATACCATTGAACGGGCCTTGGTGTTTACACGCACCAAGCATGGAGCCAATAAAGTAGTTAAGGATTTGCAGAGCAAAGGAATCACAGCTGAAGCTATTCACGGAAATAAGTCGCAGAGCGCACGACAGCTTGCACTGAAGAACTTCAAGAACAAAGCAACGCGTGTGCTTGTTGCAACGGACATTGCGGCTCGAGGCATTGACGTAGATGACCTCACACACGTAATCAATTATGAGATTCCCAATGTTGCTGAAACCTATGTGCACCGAATTGGACGCACAGGCCGAGCAGGAGCTTCCGGTATCGCTATTTCATTTTGTGAAGCTGAGGAAGTGTCCTACATCAAGGATATTCAGAAACTCACAGGTGTCATTATTCCGCAGGGTGAAAACCGCGGACAACTGCCTGGTCCTTCCTTCGACATAACCAGAGGCGTTCCTGCACCACCGGAGCATAGTGGTCGCGGACAACGCCATGGCCAACGCCCAGGTCAGGGACAGCGACACGGTGCACCCAAATCAGGTGGTGGCAGAAAGCCCGTGCATAACCGAGGTACAGATTCGCGCGGCACCGACGGACGCAATAACGACAATCGAAGTGGTGTTAGTCGCAACACTGAGAATCGTAGTAATAGCAGCAATAGTAATGGTCGAAGTAACGATAATCGTAAGAAGTACGACCAAACTTCAGGTAAACCTAAAACTGAAAGCTCTAGTTCTGCAGCCGTCGGCAACAATGCGGAAAGTTCCACTAAAAAGAAATGGGGTTCGT
>JBIKSC010000034.1:0-16182 GCA_044348775.1 Flavobacteriales bacterium
AAACAGTGAGTTTAGCCAATGAAGGGGCTGTGTTCACGGTTCATTGAGTCTCTAAATCATTTCTACCTGTCGAGCTACTTTCTGGAGAATCTCGAATACCGTTTCGGCCATCACATTTTCACTGTCCAGAGTAGGGTTTATCTCGGTGAATTCGAGGCAGCAGGTTCGTTCGTTTTGAAGTAATTCCAGGATTAAGTCAGCCGCCTCGCGTTCATTGATTCCACCTTTAACCGGAGTTCCGGTACCGCGGCTTACTGTTGGATCCATAGAGTCGACGTCGAAGCTGATGTAGATGCGGTCGCAGTGACTGAGGTATTTCAGCAGCTCGCGACTCAGCTTTGTTACTCCTGTTTTGCGAACCTCATTGGTGGTGACCACTTTCACCTTGTTCTTTTTGATGAGCGCGGCTTCCTGTTCTTCAAAGTCGCGCAGGGTGATATAGATAAGGTCGCGGTATTCAATTTTGGGAGAGATATCGCCCACGTTTTTGAGCATTTCCCAGAGCTCAATGACTTCGTAGTCGATGTCGTTGACCTTCTCTTCAATGTTATCCTCGTTGAGTGCGGTTGAAAGGGGCATGCCGTGCAGGTTGCCACTCGGCGTAGTATATGGGCTGTGCAGGTCGGCGTGTGCATCGATCCAAATTACGCCCAGGCGTGATTCCGGATAGGCCATTTTGATTCCGGCAATTGTTCCACCGGCGCTGCTGTGGTCGCCGCTGATAAGCAATGGGAATCTGCCGTCGCGCAGGGTGTCACGCACAGCAGCTCCAACGCGCTCATACATTTTCAGCACACTGCGAATGTGGCGTGCATATCGGCTTCCCGGAGGAAGGTGCAACGCTTGGTTATCATTCGGAATAACAATCGACTTATAATTTCGGAAAAACTTGGAGCGGAAGTCGAGTGCGGCAATTTTCACGGCCTCTATTCCCAGGCTTGCACCGCGGGTACCGGCACCTACTTCGCTGGGAACTTCTATAAGTCGGATGTTCTTTTCTCGTTTCGTGGTCATGTGTCAAAGGTAAACTCTAAAATACGTTAGCGAATGCAAGAGTGTGCGAACTTTTCATTTCGCAGGTGTTGATGTAGCGTAAATTCGTGGCACTTAAAAAAGATATGATGAAGTTACTATTACTTCCGCTTATTGCGGTGCTTTCATTTCAAGCATATGCTCAAACCACTTGTGTGAATGGGATGGCAGGGGAGTATCCATGTCGCAACATGGACTTGATGAAGTTCATGACCCTGCAGGAATGTGGATGCGATCCGAACGGTAATACCAACGATGTGTGGGGCTGGGTAAGCCCGGCCTCAGGAAAGGAGTTTGCTATTTTGGGTTGTGCTGAATTGACCTCGTTTATCGATGTTACTGATCCGGTCAATCCCATTCTCATAGGCACACTTCCTACCCATTCGGTAGGCAGTCTTTGGCGCGATGTAGAATCCAGAGGTAATTGGTTGTATGTAGTTAGTGAGGCACAAGGTCATGGTATGCAGATTTTTGACCTGACACAATTAGATGGTGTTGCCAGTCCTCCTGTTGTTTTTGCTGAAACCGCCCACTACGATTTCTTTTCCAATTGCCACACCGTGAACGTAGACCCTGTTTCAGGTTATGTGTACGCTTATGGAACGGACAGTTATAATGGTGGAGAGCATATTGTCAATGTTTCGGACCCACTAAACCCGGTGCTTGCAGGTGGTTATGACGCCAGTGGATACACTCACGATGGTTTTGCATGGACATATGATGGTCCTGATCCTGACTACGTAGGCCGTGAAATCGTAATTGCATGCAATGGACGCGGCAACAGCGAGAATGATAAGCTTGTTATTGTGGATGTGACCAATAAAACCGATTGTACACCCATCGGTGAATACAATTACAATGGTCAAGCGACCATTGGATATTTCCATCAAGGTTGGATAACCAAGAACAAGAAGTTCTTCCTGATGAACGATGAATTGGATGAAATGGCATTGGGGAATAACCAGGAGCCATACGGCACCAGAACGCACATCTTTAACATTACAAATTTGGATAATGTCACCTATCAAGGTTTTTATGAAAGCACAAGTCCCGCCATTGACCACAATCTTTACACGCTCGATCAATTTGTTTATGAAAGCAACTACCGCAGCGGTGTTCGTGTGCTAGATGCTATTCGCGTTGGCTCTTCCATTTTAAGTGAAGTCGCGTTTTTTGATCTGTATCCTGAAAATGATAACGCTCAATTTTCCGGGACCTGGAGTAACTATCCTTATTTGCCAAGTGGACTTGTATTGGCAACGAGCATGTATGACGGGTTTTTCATCATGAAGCCAACGATCATCACTACCTCACAAGACAGCTGGGATCTTTGCAGCACAGACGATGTAGTATTTGAAATCGATATTAATGCTGAGTTGGCATTTCCATTGACTGTTGGTCTGAACGGCCTCGGTGGCGCCACTGCATCTGCCGCAGTCATCAACAATCAAGGGGTTGCAACCGTCACAATTACAGGTGTCTCGACCCTGAGTCCGGGCAACTATACTCCCAATCTTTTGCTCATCAGCAACTTCGGAGAGCAGTACGAAATCCCGCTGGAAGTGAATGTCTGCACCACGATTGACGTGTCTGAGTCAGTTTCATCGCAGGTGTCGGTGTTCCCTAATCCTGCTCAAGATGAACTGCAAATTCAATTGGTGAATCAGGTTGAAACAATCGAACTCTTCGATGCATTAGGCAAGCGAGTAATGAGTATTGCTACCAACAATCAGCTATCGTTGAAAGTGGATGTGCGCTCATTAGCCGAAGGCGCCTACACTTTGAAGGCCGGTGATGAGGCGGTACGGGTGGTTGTGGCTAAGTGACCTTAGTCCAGAGTTTCACTCTGCTAGCTTAGCGCTTTCCTTTTGGCCGCTATACAATGCGCTTTGCAAGTGGACGCACTGCGGCGCGTCTTTTCCGAGGGGAGACCGGTGTTTTCCAAGGCTATGTGAGGGGAGAGAATCTAGTCAATCCAATCCGCTATAAACACATTTGTATCGCGCGTGCGACCGTTATGTCGGTTGCTGCACCAGGATACCTTCTTGCCATCGGGCGAAAACATGATAAACGAATCGAATTGCGTGTCGAACGTAATCTGCTCTAAGCCGCTTCCATCCACATTCACCATAAAAATGTTGAACGGGAAACCAATCTTGCTTTTGTGGTTGCTGCAAAATAAAATGTGCTTGCCGTCGGGATGAAAGTAGGGAGACCAATTTGCATTACCCAGATTCGTCACCTGGCGCACGTTGCTTCCATCTGCATTGGCAACAAAAATTTCGAGGTTTGTTGGTTCAACTAAATCGCGTTGCAAGAGCTCACGGTATTTCTTGATGTCGTCGGGATTAGAAGGCCGTGATGCTCTCCAAACAATCTGAGAGCCATCTGCTGAAAATGCGGCACCGCCATCGTAACCAAGCGTGCTGGTTATCTGCGTCAGCCCGGTACCATCGATATTCATAATCCATAAATCAAGATCACCGGAGCGTGTGCTGGTGAAGATAATCTTGTCTCCTTTGGGTGAAACGGTAGCTTCAGCATCGTAGCCTGGTTCGCTGGTGTATTGCTTGATGATTTTCCCGGTCATATCGGCTTGAAAAATGTCGTACTCCGGGTAGATAGGCCACACGTATTTCCCGCTTTCTTTCACGGGCACGGGCGGGCAGCTATCCATAGCTAGGTGGGTGCTGGCGTATAGTACCGAGTTGTTATCAGGCATGAAGAAGGCACACGTGGTACGACCATTACCGGTTGAAATGAGCTTGCGCTTCGAGCTATCGGCTTCTGCTTTGGTATCGAGCACGAAAATCTGATCGCATCCTTTCGTCCAGTTCTTGTTGTCGCTCTGGAAAATGAGTCGCTCGCCTTTGAAATCCCAATAGGCTTCTGCATTGTTACCTCCGAAGGTCAGCTGGCGGACGTTGGCAAAGTGTTTTTCCGCAGGGTAATGAACGGGTTCATCGGTTGTGCCGGTTTGAGCATTCAAGATGGACGCAACATAAAGTCCCAATGCGGTGAAGAAGGTTGATTTCATAGGTCGCGAAAATAAAAACGGAGTTTCAACATGTAGAGCGCTCATTGTCACGATGCTGTCAAACCTGATGGTACGCAATAGTAAAGCTTAGGTGAAGCTTATTTTTGACCACTCAAATCACGTACAACGATGAAGTCTTTATTTACGCTTTGTATTGCATCAGCGCTTTCTGTAGGATGCATAGCTCAAACGGTTAAACTTCCCAAGAATGCCATGGGGCGTCTTGAATTAAATGTGGCAGTACTTTCCAACGATTTTATGGAAGGTCGAGGCACAGGGACAAGTGGAGAGCAAAAGGCAGCGGAGTATATCGTTCGCGATTTTCAGCGATTCAAACTAGAACCCAAGGGGGATTCCTTGTGGTATCAGCGTTTCACCTTTGTACCTCACGGAGCGGCCCAAATTCATCACAAGGGCGACACAGCCTCATTGGGTATGGCGCTGGTGAAAGAGATTACGGGAAGAAATGTAATCGGTTACATCGACAATAAGGCTGCGACCACGGTGGTAATAGGAGCGCATTATGACCACTTGGGTATGGGCGATGAGAACTCTTTGTGGACTGGGCCGAAAGCCATTCACAATGGCGCCGACGATAATGCCAGTGGTGTTTCTGTGATGCTGGAGCTTGCATATTGGCTTTCGAAACATCCCAAAGAAACGCGTGGACACAATTACTTGTTCATCGGATTTAGCGGAGAGGAAAAGGGCTTGTTAGGAAGCAATCATTTCACGAAGAATCCGACCATCCCCTTGAAGGATGTTGCTTACATGATCAACATGGACATGGTAGGCCGATTGAATAAAGAGCGCTCGCTGGCTATTAATGGTGTTGGAACAAGCCCATCATGGATGCCTGTTATCAATGGAATTAGCGTAGATAGCCTGGTTATCGTAACTAGCGAAAGCGGAATGGGAGCATCGGATCATACCAGTTTTTATTTGAGTGATATTCCGGCGATTCACTTCTTTACCGGTCAGCATGAGGACTATCACAAGCCCACCGACGATTTTGAAGGCAAAATCAACGTGAAGGGCATGGCTTCCGTAACCAACTATATCCAGCATGTGATTGTAGCTATGGACGATGAAGCAAAGCCTGCCTTTACCAAAACAAAGGACGCTTCACCATCTGCCTCTGACTTTAAAGTAACGTTGGGCGTAATGCCTGATTATCTCTATTCGGGCAAGGGGTTGCGAATTGATGGATGCAAGGATGGCAAACCAGGATCGAAAGCAGGTTTGCTGAAGGGCGATACCATCATGAAGCTTGGCGATTTCGACATCGAAGACATCTATGGCTACATGGAAGCGCTGGGTAAGTTCGAGAAAGGACAGAGCACCACTATGATGGTAGAGCGAGAAGGCAAGCAGATTGAATTGAAAGTTACCTGGGAATAAGAACCGTATCAGGCAACGAATCCGGCCATAGCCAAACCAATCAATATCGCAGCGAATTTCATCCAGTTGAAACTGTGACTCTCATCGCTTTCGAAGAGTATAATCGTCGAAACGTGAAGTAATATACCGATAAGAACACCGGTCACCATGGGCGTGAATGTTGCCAGATCTGCCACTCCTGTTATTCCGATGAAGTAGTGCGCAAAGGCCCCAAGCGGCGCCATAAGCGCAAATAGTACCATCCAGCCTATAATCTTACCCATGCGCATTCCCATGCCCACAAGCAATGCCGTGAATACGAGTGCTTCAGTTACCTTGTGTAATGAAATGCCGAGCAGCAGTGACATGCGGTGGTCGTGCATTTCAAGACCGTGGCTATGGTCGTGACCGGCGTGGTCATGTGCATGCATTTCAACCACACCTCCAAATGGCATTCCTTCAATGAAAGCATGAATCCATAAGGAAATCATGACACTCGCGAGAAAGCGCGTGCCTTGGTGCTGATGCGTATGAGCATGTCCGTGCTCCACCCCGTGGGAAAAGAAGTCGAGGATCACTTGCAATAAGAAACCGGCAACCACGTACCAGCCAATGTGAGGCACGTCTGAATGATAGAGTTCGGGGAAAAGGTGAAGCAGCGTAATACCGAGCAAATAGGCTGCGCTAAACGAAAGCATAACCTTCACGCCTCGGCTTGCTTGCTTGCGAGTGAGCATGAAGATGCCCCAGCCCGACATAGAGGCAAGGAAGAGAACAGTGGCGTAAAAAAGGGGAGTTTCGCTCATGATTTGCGTGCAATAATAAGGCAGCGTGGCGAATCTTCGGGTCGGTATTCTTCGAGTTGATAGTTACCGAATACCTGTTCAACGTTGAACCCACTGGCTTGGAGCATAGAAGAAAAACCGTCGAGGGTTATGAGTTGAACCCGCTCCGTGAATGAAGAGATCTGTCCATCATCAATGACTTCAATATGTTTAACAACTGAATGACCTTCTATTCTTTTGGAAGTTCGAAACAGAACACCCTCGATGGTTTGCTCCGCATGTTGAGTTTGTTGATTCAGAAGCGGAACAGCGTTGAGGTAATCGATTACGAGAACACCATTCTCATGGAGATGAGCGGCAATTCGATTGAGCACGCTGATGTTTTCAGTATCGCTATCAAAATATCCGAAACTTGTGAAGAGGTTGAACACCACATCGAAGCGTTCAGGCAAGGTAAAGGAACGCATGTCTTGTACATCAAATCGCTGCCCGCCATGGGCAAGTGAACGAGCGTGGGATATGGCAGAAGCCGAGAGGTCAATTCCGACTACATCACAGCCCAGTTTGTTCAGAGTTCGAGAATGTCGGCCTTGGCCACAACAGAGATCCAGCACCTTAGCATTTTTGGGGAGAGCCAGAACATGGTGCAAATTGGTAAGCGCCTCGACAGCTTCTGCTTCGTCGCGGTGTCGATATAGCATGGGGTAGTAAGGTGAATCGAACCACGATGCAAACCATTCAGTTTCCTTTTTCTCCATGCTTTGATTGTTCAGGCTGTTGCCTGTGGCGAAGATATGCACTCTATGGTTGTCAAAAACTTGACATACTTCCATAGAAAGTTGACGCTAAATCGCTCATTTTTGCAGCGTAAACAATTATCTCATGGACGACATTTCATTGGTAGCCTCTACCAAAACACCTTCAGTAAAATTCAATGCCAATGGTCATTTAGAACTTCGTGGTCGTTCCATTCCGGAGAATTCTCTTGATTTTTATAAGCCATTGTTAGAGTGGGTTGATTCATATGTGCGGAACGCTCAGCCTGAAACCATTGTTCACGTTCAGCTCGAATACTTCAATACAAGTAGCAGCAAATGCTTACTCGACTTGTTTCGCCGATTGGAGAATGTAAACAGCAAAGTGTCTATTCATTGGTATTACGAGCAAGACGATGAGGATATGCTCGAAGCTGGTGAAGACTACGAGGCTATTGTGAATGTTCCTTTCAAGATGATTGAAGTAGAGGCGTAATTCTCTTCGTTCATTTCTTTCCCAAACGAGCCGTAAAATCCAAGAATTTCTTCAATCCATCAAAGGCCAGCAGTGCAGCCAGTGCCGCTGTCATGAGCCATATTACAAGTACGTTTGCTGAAAGCGTTGAAATTCGTTGTCCGAATAGTACTTTACTAGGAGCGTAGTAATGCGCGTTGAAGAAGCCTCCGCTGGGATCCAGGAAAACAGGATTTTGTTTTTGAATAAGTTCGCCATCCGCTTCTACTATTTTCTTCAAATCGTTTTTATTGGTGACGAAGTCTTCCAAACTTTCATTATAGCATTCATCTTGTAGCCCCAGGTATGATGCGCGCAATTCCGGCGTAATAGTTAGTTCCGTCACAAGCATTTCCTTGCGATCATTTACATCGTTGTAGTTGTTCACGTAATAGCGATCGAGCACGATGAGCACTGAGTCGATTTTCTTTAGTGATTCTACGGTGACGATTTCCGGCTTCAGCATATCCAGTTCGCGGATAGAAAAATCAGGGATACGATTGCATTCGTTTGTCAATTCGTTGTGCAGCAATTGCAGGTTCGCTGCTAGCTGATTCTTGGCGGATTCCTGACCAATCGACTTTTGAGCATCGGTGCTTCTGTTCTTTAGTTCTTTGAGCCAGTAGTCTTTTTTCCAAGCATAATATTTTCGGTCTTTATCGAATGGGAAGAATTGTGTTTCAAATTCATTGTTCTTAAACTGATAAACGGCCATAGCCTCATATGCCCAACGCGCGACCATTGTATTGCCGATCCACGGTACACGAGCCTGATTGGTGATGCCAGGATACAAACGGTCGAAACGGACGATGACACCACTGAGCAGAAGTTGCGGGATAATCAGTATCGGGATAATGATATAAATGACCTTGGCGCTATTAAAGCTTGCCGAAATATTCAGACCCAGAATATTTGCAAAACAGGATGTACTGAACATGACCAGCCAGAAGGGAAGGAGCATACCTTTCACCTCCAGAATGCTGTTTCCAACCCACACAAACGTGAGGCTTTGAATAAGTGAGATGAAAAACAGAATGGCCATTTTACTGGCGAGGTAACTTCCTTTGCTTAAGCTTAGATAGCGTTCGCGCTTTAATATTTTCTGGTCCTTGATGATCTCTTCCGCGCTTACCGTTAGCCCCAGGAATATAGCCACCACAACTGAAATAAAGAGGTATTGCGGAAAGTTGAGATTTTCCCGGAAAGTGTATGGCTGCAAACCACCGGTGCTTGTTGGGTAGTATTTAATGAAAAGTGAAAGAACGGCTGCAAGTAAGGGCGCTTCCAGAAAGTTGATGAGCATGTATTGGCGGTTGGCCACTTTGCTTAACACATCGCGCTTCATGAAGACCATGAACTGAGCAAATAGGCCCGGCAACTTCGATGCACTTTGAGGCGTGTCGTTGGGTAAATTGCGATTACCGAGGTGATTACCGATCATCACATTGAAGAAGTTGTTCCATTCGGCAGGACTCACTTTGCGATGCTCCGTTTCATTTCCATATTCATCCACCACCTTAGCTTCGATGATGTTGAAGATTTGCTCCGGATTGACATTACCACAATACGGGCATTCACTTTCCGTAAGGTTTACCTGGTTGGCCAACCGCTTGAAATAAATGATACTTTCAACCGGATTGCCATAGTAGATAGGATATCCACCCTGGTCCAGAATGAAGAGTTTGTCGAGCATTTTGAAGATATCGCTCGAAGGTTGGTGTATGACGGTGAAGATGAGCTTGCCTCTGAGAGTGAGCTCCTTCAAAAGGTCCATGATGTTTTCGCTATCGCGGCTCGACAAGCCGCTGGTAGGCTCGTCGATGAAAAGCACTGCCGGTTCACGAATCAGTTCGAGGGCAATATTGAGGCGCTTGCGTTGCCCGCCGCTGATGGTTTTGTCGATTACGCTGCCTACACGTAAATCCTTGCATTCCAATAAGCCAACGGAGTGCAATGTTCGTTCAACCAAATGCGCAACTTCATCTTTTGTTTTGCCCGAGAAACAAAGACGTGCGTTGTAGTATAGATTCTCAAATACAGTGAGCTCTTCAATAAGCAGGTCGTCTTGTGCCACATATCCGAGCACCCCTTGAATTTTGTCTTTCTCGCGATGAATATCGATGCCATTCAACGTTATTTTTCCGTAGCTCGGCAAGTAGTTTCCATTCAGCACATTGAGGCATGTGCTTTTTCCGGCGCCACTTCCCCCCATAATTCCAATCAGGGAGCCGCTATCTTCCATCAGGTTAAACTGATGGAGTGCTTGGCTGTTTGTGCCCGGGAAATAGTAAGAAACATCCTCGGCTCTGTATACGATGGACTGTTTGGTGCCTGTTTGTAGGTAGCGATGCAGCACATCACTATAGAAGACAGGACTTATTTTACTACCGCGAATACTAGAGCCCTGACCAAACACGTACGTCCTTAGTGGGGTGATATGCTGGCTGTTCAGATTGAGTGCGTCAGGTCCGAAGTAGCGAACAAAAAAGATGTTTTCATCTTCAAGACGCAAGAACAGCAACTGCCCTTTCAGGTTTTCGGTTGGTAGGAACTGTGTCTTTTTAAGTACGTTAGGTCGTTCAGAGGCCGCAATCAAATAGGAGTGATCATCAGGCAATGTATCAATCGTACAATCGACATGGGCCTGTATTTGGCGATAAAGCCCTTGTTCGATGTTAAAGGCTTCGGCAACGGTCTCAACGAAAGCTAATTCTTGCGGACCATGTTCCGTGTATTCTCGCAGAAACTCGAGCAAGCGAACAACCACGAAAAATTTTTCTTTTTGTTGAAGCTCCTCGTTGATTTGGCTGCAAATGCGCAGAACTTTCACCGAGGCCATACTCGTCTTTTTTTCCGAGTCTTTTACGTTGTGAAATTTTTGAGCAAACTCCTCATATAAATTGAGGTAGTTATTGACCATTTCCTTATTGAGCTGCTGGCGCAGAAAAAGAGCCACGATCTCGCGACCCGACTTCATACCGGAGCCACTGATAATGGCAAACAATTGCATCAACGCTCTTAATATTCCTGCACTCATTGCGCGCTTTGTACGAACATCCCGCAGGTATGTTCCATCTATTTCAAATTATTTTTTAAATCCGGTAAGTACGGTAACACAAATCGGCTCCGGCCATTCACATCGTACTACACATCGTACCTGTAAGCTCTGTTCAACGAAAAAATCCCAGTCTGCAGGTGAGTTAAACTCTGAGCTGTCGAAAATGATATTGTTGTTCTTGTCGAATATGCTGAATTTAATTCGTTGTTTTTCAGTTGCAGAGGTTGCGATTCGGTAGGTGTTTTCAGATAGCCAAAGGGAGGTGAATGAAAGTGAGTCACCACGGGAAATCATTCCCTGAACATATTGGGGTTCTGCAATAAAGTTGGTTCCAAATGTTTTTTCAGCGATTTGCAATGATTCCTCGCATTGCGACCATAATTGGAGCGATGCTGTCATCCAGAGAAGAATGGAGAGAGTTACTTTCATGGCGCAATAATGAGCTCGCGGGTTTCGGAAATGCGGGTATGCATCTCTGTCAATTGTTCATCGGGGCAAATAACCTTTGACTGGCTTCGCAAATAGGTTATGCCTTGTCGGCGATCATGAACAGGGTCTTTAAAATCATAGGTTTTATCAAGCTCTTCCAATTCAGTGCATAAATCTAGGATGGCAGATTGAATGTCTGAGAATGATTCGGCTTGGATGGAATTGGCCAAGGCGCTAATGCCTTTGGCTGAATATGTTTGGTCGATGAGCAGTCGATCCAGCGGATGGCCTGCAATGCTATCGGCAGGGCACGCAAGGTGATACAAGGATTCTGTCCATCCACCCAATAAAATGCTGGTGCTGATGTCGGTTCTGTTATTCTTTTTCAGATACGACTCGAGGTTTCGGAAGAATATGCCGTGAAGACTGAGCATGTTTTCCGGGTTTTCCAGACCTGCCTCAATTTGGTTCAGCAGTTCGGCATCAACTTCATGTGAAATGCCAAGATCGTCGGTTAAGCGGCGAATGGCAGCCAGGTACTGTGGAATCGACGCAGCCTGTTTGTGGTTGATGAGATAAGACAAATCGGCTCCGAGAACACCCAAATTGAGTGCCTTCTTGATTTCACCGGTCCATTGCTCGGGGTGCGCAGCATCGCTCAGGCTTTGACTTTCGAAGGGAATGGACTCCTTTGCTATGATATGTGAAATCAAAGCGGGCGGAGGAATTACAACCAATTCGCCGGCAAGGAGTATGGCACCCGAAGCGGATATGCCGCTTGTATCGGGCTGGACAACCGCCGGTTGGGACGGCTGAGGTTCGCTGCATCCCATGAAAACGAGCAACAGAGACAGCACCAGCAGGTATGTTGCCGGGAGAACTGTTCCCGAGTATGAGCGTGTTGGATGGCGCATTTTTACAAATGAAAGCTTAAATGTTCAAATGCAGCATTATTGACGCCCTCAATTATTCAACAACCTATGCAATACGATAGAAAAAAAAATGTTGTAGCGAGTCGAATGTTTCATCTCATCTTTGTGGTCCCGGTATGCGATTTTCATTTTTTTATACGATTACAATAGCTCTTTTGCTCGCGGCAAGTCTCGTTCAATGCAGGAAGGAGCGCTTCAATGATGACTCATCGGCTCGACTCGAGTTCTCGAGTGATACGATATTCTTCGATACCGTATTTTCTACAATTGGCAGTGCCACCCAGTATTTACGAGTCATCAATCCCTATAACGAGTCGATACGAATCGATGAGATAGCGCTTATTGAGACATCGGCACCCCAGTTTCGAATCAATGTAGATGGATTGGATGGAAGAGTGCAGCGCGACATTGAAATTTTACCGAACGACAGCATATTCATATTTGTTGAAGTGACCGTAGATCCTCAGCTACCGTTGGATAGCACCGTTTTACCGTTTATTCTGGAAGGGCAAATCAGATTTCGCATTAATGACAATGAACAGTTTGTATTGCTTCAGGCCTGGGGCCAGAATGCTTACTTCCATGGTGGTTTGAATTCTTGCGACAATCCTTTTAGCTATATTATTCCTGCAGGAACTACCGAGGTTTGGAGGAATAATCTTCCGCATGTTATTTATGGAATTGTGGCAGTAGATGAAGGAGCAACATTGCATATTGATCCGGGTACACAGATCTATTGCCATGGCAAGTCCGGGATCTATGTGTACAAGGGGAATATCGAAATAGCAGGACAGTTGGGATCAGAGGTTGTTTTCCAGGGCGATCGTCTGGAATCTTTTTACGACGACATCCCCGGGCAATGGGGTATACAACTCGATTGTCCGTATGAGACTGCCATGGGACCTCAGGTGGCGAGCATAGTGAGAGGAGGCATCTGGATTTTTCAGAGTCCTGCTTCCACCATCGACTATGCTGTTTTGCGCAACGGGAACATCGGCATACAGGTCGACACCACGGGTGTCAGTTATACGGGGGCAAACTATTCGGTCAACATCACGAACACCAAAATCCTGAATATGGCAGGCATTGGTCTGCTGGGACAAGGAGCCTCGATTAGCAGCCATAACTTGCTTGTTGCCAATTGCGCCCAGCAGGCTGCATATTTTGGAATAGGAGGGAGGTATCGCATGGACAACTGCACGTTTGCCAATTACGGAAGTGATAACAGTCGCCAAACACCCACGTTTGTTCTCAATAACTACTACGAAGACATCTATCAGAATATCCAGGTGCGTGAGATTTATGAGAGTCAGTTCAACAACTGTATCATGTTTGGCAACAATGCGTTTCTAAGCGACTTCAATGAGTTTTTGCTTGATTTGGACGACGCAGCACCGACCAATTATCTCTTCCGCTATTGCCTTGTCGATACAGATGAAAGTGTAGAGAATGACGGGATTCATTTTGAGGATATGAGCAATGGCCAGGCTCCTTTGTTTTGCAATACAGAACTATTGAATTTCAGGATATCAACCGATTCTGATATCATGGAGGGAATATTTTCTCCAAGCGGAGAGCAATTCGATATCGAAGGCAATTTTTGGAGTGGTCAAGTTTGGAAGGGATGTTATGCTTACGACCCGAATTCCCCGTGTGATTAATGGAGTCTCATTCGTTTATCGACGAGTTGCTAGACCGATTGGCTAGTCTTCAATCGATGGCTACACAGGCCAATCAGATTATTAGTTATCCTCGACCATCACCACAAGAAGCTCGGCAAATGAATCCGCCTGCGAAGGAAAGTGCGGTTATCTTTCCTTTGTTTATGCGCCATAATGAGTGGCATACAGCTTTCATGCAACGCAGCAAAGGACAAGGAGTGCACAGCGGACAGCTGTCATTTCCGGGAGGCAAGTTAGAGCTCGGTGAAACGCATCTTGAGGCCGCTTTGAGAGAAACAGATGAGGAGGTAGGTATTGAAGCTCATCAATGGAACGTATTAGGAGAACTATCGGCACTTTACATCCCGCCAAGTCATTTCGTTGTTCAGCCTTTTTTGGCTTTGGGCCCTGAAAATCCCACTTTCATAATCAACCAAGAGGAAGCAGAAACCATCATTGAGTGCCCCGTTTCGTATTTGCTTCAGCCGGCAATCATTGGCAGAAAGGGCATTTTCGTCTCGAAATACAATCGAACATTCGATAGTGGATATTTTGATATTCAGGGTCAAACACTTTGGGGAGCAACCGCTATTATGGTACAGGAATTTCGGTCGTTGTTTGGTTTCGAAGATTAAAAGAGGGTGAACCTTTTTTTTCGAAGGCTGTAACACTAACTGAATTTCCAACCCCTTTCGATACATGAAAAAGTTGCTCATCATAGTGTGCCTTATCAGCTCAAACCTTATGGTCTTTGCGCAGCAATCAAATGGCGTTGATGCAAGTGAGAAGGCTCTGTCGCAGGCATGCCTTACAGGCAATTCACAAGCCATTCAGACGGCTGCTATGGAGTTATTAAAAACGGCAGCCTATGGCGCAGACAAACTCGAGTATGCATCCAACCTGCTGAGCAGTGTAGAAGTTAACGGAATACTCTTCACGGGAAGTAAAGGAGATACTTATCCGGTTATCATATTGCAATATTTGAAGAACATGCGTACAGACGTGCGAGTGATTCATACCGATTGGATGCTGGACGCTGCCTATTTTCAAAGTCTGCAGGCTTCCGTTGGTATTGAAAAGAACAATGCGGCAGGCATTCGTGCTTTGTCGCGCAAAATACCGGTTTACTTGTCGCTGGCAGCGAAGTCTGATTTCATTAGCGACCTTGAAAGTGAGTTATACTGCACCGGCCTTGCATTTAAATGCAGCTCTGCACCTCTATCGAACGTGAAGGTAATGTATAAGGAATGGTGGCAGAAGTGTTCGAAAACTCACATGAGTTCAGGGTATAGCCTGAATGCTAACTATCTGGTGCCGCTAGCCATGCTGGCCGATTATGCGCGCGAAACGGGTAATTCAGGTGAGTATACTACCATCAAGCAGAAATATTCCGAAATAGCGAAAAGTGTTGGGGAGAAGGAACAACTGCCAACGATAAAATGATTAAATGCTGTTAAGCAAACGACCATATCAAAACGAACATGATGAGCAGCTCATGGTGCTCGTTGGGCAGCATAACCAACGTGCCTTTGAAGAGTTGTATGGTCGCTATGGTAAGCTCATGTATAATTATTTCCTGCGCATGTTATGGAAGGAAAAAGAGAAGGCACGGGACTTTACACAAGAGCTTTTTACAAAGGTTTACCAGAAGCCCCACTTATATGATCCTGCTCGCCCATTTAAAACCTGGCTATACAGCATCGCGCATAACATGTGCAAGAATGAATACGCCAAGGTGGAGGTGCGCAAAGAGGCTCAGCAAACGCTGAAGGCCGACGCAAAAGGAATTACATCGCCTGTTGCGCAGAAGGAAATGGATCGAAAGTCGTTTATGGAACAGCTGGCATCTGTGCTTGCGCAGCTCGATGAAGTGAAGCGTGAAACGTTTGAGTTGCGCTTTGTACAAGAACTGAGCATCATGGAGATCAGCGAAATCATGAGCGTGAGTGAGGGCACAGTTAAGTCGCGCTTGTTTTATCTATTGAAGGATTTGAACGGTAAGCTCAAAGCATTTGAGGGTATCGCCGTTTGGTTGTCTTGTTTAATTCTATTCGAAGGTCTGATATGAGCGAGAACGAACCATACCGTCATGAAGACATAGAAGCGTTGCTGATGAGCAAGGCCTTCGGTGAGTTGCTCAGCGAAGAGAAGGCTTTTGTGATGCAGCATGTGCATAACGAAGAGGAATACAATTCGTTGCGTTCATTGCTGCTCGAGATGCATGAATTGTCATTTGACGCGGAGTTAAAGGATCCTCCTGAATCGCTGGAAACGGCATTGCTGCATGGATTTGCAGAGAATGCCGAAAAGGTGAAGGGTTATAAGCAACGATTTGCACCTTGGATGGGCTGGGCTATTGCGGCTTCGGTGGTTGGATTTTGTGTGATGTTCTTTTGGCCGAAATCGGAGCGAGTTGAAACGGCTGAGGTTGAGCAAAGGAGTGATGCACAACCGGCGGAGGGGGAGCAGCCATCTTCTGACCAACCCAAACAAGAGCAGCCAAAGCCTGCTGTTCAGGTTCCCTCAGTCACACTGCCGGCAGAGGTGGAAAATTTGTTGGCACAGGTAGTTCCGGCATCTACACCTGAACCCCCCGTGT
>JBIKSC010000214.1:0-4598 GCA_044348775.1 Flavobacteriales bacterium
CGTAATGATTTCATCCCAGCGCCCCTTTCCAAGTTCCCACCAGCACCAGGTGCGGTCGTTATCTCTCTTCACATTCGCATCCAACAGGAGAATACGCTTATCCTGAAAAAAAGAATCTTCGCTCATAGCCAGAGCCAGCTGCAAACCTGCAGCACCACAACCGGCTATGATGTAGTCGTAATGATTCATGACACCAAAACCCAGTACGTAAAAAAGAAAAACGCAAACGCGAAGTAGAGGTGAATACCCAACGCGTGCCCTCGCTCTCGTGCGAAGCGCACATACAACAGATGAGCCGCCATTGAAGTGCAAAACCAACCTACATAATTCTGCAAGGGAACCTCGCCGACAAATTGCCAGTAATCCATTGCAGGTGCGCATTGTTCCATCAATAGATCGAGCGCAACCATAAGCGACGATGCAACAATGGCAATGCCCCACTCCGACTTTGAAAAACGCGAAGCAATGGCATGAGTAGCAAACACAAGCAATGCCCAGTTCACACCTATCATCCATGGAACGCCCTGCCATTTCCACCCTAAATTTTCTCCGTAGGAATAGACTCCGAATATCCAGCCCTTATTCACACCCGCCCATTCCGCAGCCATGCCAATCACAAAAGGAATGAGCAATGCCGGCCACGATGCGCGTGAAATAGTGAGAAGGACCAATACCAAACTCAGCGACAAATTCAACGGTGTTAATGAGATGAACCACTCACTGTGTCCGAGCACGCTGCCAATTATGGCCGACACGTGAAAGAGCCACATCAATCCGATGGCTGCAGGAATTCGATATGTGTTCAACTTCTCTAACAATGGTCTTTTCGAATAATATCTGTGGCGATTTTTCCTGACATCAAACATAGCGGAATGCCGCCGCCGGGATGCACACTGCCTCCGCAGAAATATAGATTTTGGATGCGGCTTGAAAAATTCGGATGACGCAAAAACGCCGCGAATCGATTGTTGCTTGCGGCTCCGTATAAAGAACCTTGGTAGCTGCTCGTGCGCGATTCAATGCCACGCGGATCCAGGATATGTTCTGCTTGAATGTGCGCATTGATATCACACTCCAACAGTCGACTCAATTTCGCAACAACACGTTCGCGAATCTGCGGAATTAACGCATCCCAATCTTGCCCTTTGTTGCCAGGCACATTCACCATCACAAACCAGTTCTCGCAACCTGCAGGGGCATCCGACTTTTCATCTTTTGATGATATGTGCACATACACCGTCACATCATCAGCAACTTCTTTTCCTTCAAACAACACATCAAACTCCTTCTTGTAATCGGAAGCAAAAAAGATATTGTGCAAATCGAGTTCAGGGAACTCACGATTGATACCCCAGTAAAAAATCAGTGCTGAAGATGAACGCTCTTGCCGGAGCGTACGTTCAGGTGCCTTTTCATGCGGCAACAAACTGCGATAAGTAGGCATCACATCCATGTTGCTCAACACGATGTCTGATTGAATTGTATGGTCATCGATTCGCACGCCCATCGCCTTGTCTTCATAGACCACAATCTCATTTACTTTTTTGTTGAAATGAAATACTACCCCCATTTCCTTGGCACGCTGAAACATGGCATTCGTAATACTGATCATTCCTCCTTTAGGAAAGAACGTTCCGTAATGCTGCTCGAGGTGGGGAATCATACTCATGATGCCCGGCGTGCGGTAAGGTGAAGAACCATTGTAGGTTGCATAGCGATTCATGAGCTGAACCATACGCTCGTCCTTGAATGTCTTTTTATTCTCAGCATGCAGCGTGTTCATCAAACCTAATCGATGGGCTTTCATGACACCCCGTATAGTTTCTTTCGATAAATACGTCGAAAGTTTGTGCAATGACTTTTTCAGAAACAACGACTCGGTCACTTCATACTTCATGGCCGATTGCTCGAAGTACCGGTTAACTTCCTCCTTCGTCACACGAAAGACGTTCGATGCTTCATCACCGTAGTGCTCTTTATCGGCAAACGCTGTAAAACGAGTTCCGTCTTCGAAGTAATACTTGCAAACAACTTCCTTGCGCATGTAGCTGAAGTAATCGCGCAAATCGGCACCACTATCCGCAAAAAGTTCTTCCAGAAAATGCGGCATCGTAAACAACGAAGGGCCTGCATCGAAGCGATAACCGATCAATTCGAACTGCGACAATTTACCACCGGGATAATCATTCGCCTCAAACACTTCTACTTCAAAACCTGCCGCACGAAGCCGAATAGCAGACGACAAGCCTGCTACTCCCGAACCTATGATGATGACTCTTTTACTCAATGCAACTGATGGCACGCTATCGAACGATGCTGAATGATTTCCTCACGATTTCTCTCTCACCCACCAAGGCGACGATGTATTGTCCATTGGCTAAATCGGTCAATTCAACATTTCTTTCCAAGCGCGAACCCGCTGCAAAAACACTTGTCTCGCTCACAAGTTTGCCGGTCAAATCAAAAAGTTGAATGCGGTAGTTACCAAGCTGAAGAGACGAAGCACTGATGCGTAATTGCGTAGTCGCAGGATTGGGAAATACGTCCATGACCGGCGCGGATCCTTGTGCTTCTTCTACCGAAACATTCGTAAACACATTGATATTATCCACGTAAATAACATTGCCATAGTATCCGCGATTTTCAAATGCGAGGATTACATCCTCAAAGAAAATTCCAGCTGGTAAGTTTGCTGAGTAGCTGGCCCATTCGGTTGATGCAGGGACATAATAACCTGTATTATCCGGCGCTGTGCTCAGATCGTCGCCTCCCATACTCCAAAGCTCTGTCCATGTTTCTCCACAATCAATTGAATAGACCACCGCTAATGTATCAGAGTATCCATCGCTGTATTGCGCATACGCCACATCGAAGCTGACACCCAAGTTTGCTCCACTGCGCTTGCCCAGCCAAACGCGATGACGAGCTCCTTGCGCATCGTTGTAGTAATTATCATATCGCATGCTGTATGTTCCTGTTGCAAAGGCACTCGCCGCGTCGCTGATGGTCCATGCAGCGTTTTCTTCTACAATCCAGCTCTGAGGTATGCCCGCACTCTCAAAATCCTCATAAAAATCGCCGCCGGTTGCTTCCGTATTGGAAATGTAATTGGTATACGTCACTGTCTGTGACTGTCCGTCATCAGTCACAGTAAGCGTTACGTCAAAGGTTCCCGCTTCATTGTAAACAACCGTTGGATAAGGCTCCGTGCTGGTTGCAGGTGTTGCCCCCGGGAATGACCATTCAAACGTGGCATTTGCAGAACAAACGCTGTGATTCACAAAGTGTACCTCGTCGCCCGGACAGAAGAATGTTTCATAAGCCGCGGAAAAATCGGCGATGAGTTCGCTTGATTCGTAAGCCGGTGCTTCCCAAACACCCAAGTTCCACGTCGCTAATCGCACCACATTGTCGCGCACAAACGGAACAATGCGCAACGGCTCCGTTCCGACAGGCAAACCGGTGCTGTAACTCATCCAATCGCTCATGCTATTGTTGCGGTAAAAAACCACGCCGTGCTGCATGGCCAAGTACACTCCTCCGTCTGTTCCGTATTGATGCGCAATAGCCCATGGATACAAACCATTCAACGTGGAAGTGGTAAGGTTCTCCCAATTCGCACCGGCATCTTGTGTGCGAAACACTTTGTTCGCATTGTTGCCATCGTAATAGGAGATCCACATTTCGAGTGGATTTGTTCCGGACAAGCTAAACGAGAAATAGCGCAAGTTCTGTGGAAGATCCATTTCCTCCCAAGTAATACCATGATCAGATGAATGCCAGATCTTTCCTGTGTTTCCTATGCCCTGCTGAACATACAAATGGTTTGGATTGGCATAACTCTGTTCCATCCAATATATGCCGTTGCTCACATTACTGCCGAAAGCGAAGAACTCACTGAAGGAACCACCACCATTCGTCGATCGATAAAGTTTATGCTCACGACCCAGCCAAGCAACATTGAAATACTCATGATCAAACATCACGCGTGAGCTGCCGTTGTTCCAATAGGCTTCATTCGGTGAAAGACCTAAGCCAAATCCCTGAACAGGATCGGCCAGTGTTTCAGGCAAAATCTTTCCACCGATATCGCTGAACATCGTGCGGTTCTCATCGGTGTATTTCACATACCCCGTGGCTGCTTCACCGCCACCAAGTGCGAGAAACTCGCCTTCGGGATAATTCTCGTGATAGCCCATGTTGCCGTTGTGATAACGACCTCCCACCATCATGTCTTCGTTCCATCCTTGATCGTAGCCCCACAAATTCACGGCCTTTATTCCGCGGTTGAGGTTTTCGTGCGACTGCATGAAATCGCTCGAATGACCAATACCACCGTCGTTGCTAAACCAAATCTCTTCCGTGGTTTCGCTGGTTTTGTAAATGCGATACTCTTGCTGGTCCACATGGAAATTGGATATACCTCCGATGTAACCGCCAACGCCTTCATAGGTGGCTCCGGCATCGTTGCTCTGCCAAAGGTTCAATCCACCGATCAGGATTTTGTCGGCATCGAGCTGCGAAGCAATCATGGTGGTGTTGTAGTGAATCTGCGAGTAATCGCCATCGTTCCCTTGAAAGTTCATCAGGTTCGGATG
>JBIKSC010000215.1:0-4562 GCA_044348775.1 Flavobacteriales bacterium
AGGTTGAGCTCACGCTCTTTAAGGTAGTTGTAACTGTGACCAAATACCGGAAACGCAGAAGCATCGGAACTGTCGCGAAGTACTTTGCGATACAAAGCGGTGTAGGCTGAATCACCAACGGTGTATGAAACACCGGCCGTGTTCAACGAGTCTTCAACCAGTTGGCCGACCTTCTTTTCGTAGCTGCGGGCTACAAATCCGAATGACAGCACATATACTACCGTCAATGTGAGCAGGATCACGAAGATCCATAAGAGCGATTTATTACGCATGTAACTGAACTAATTGGTAAGTCTTAATTTGACAAAGGTTGCAAATATAATAAGGCACGGCCTTTCAAACGTGTGTGAATTGAAACTTTCAACATACACCCTGTTTGTAATCGTACCTGTATCAATGAAAAAGCACCGCATTGCGCAGTGCTTTCTCATTTTTACATGATTCGATTATGCAATATAACCGAGCTCTTTAGCTTGCTTCATAGCAGCCATTAAGCCCAATTTGTTGATGGTCTTCATTCCTTTTGGAGTCACACGCAATTCAATCCAACGCTTCTCCTCTTCCATCCAGAAACGCTTGTATTGCAAGTTCGGATAGAACTTACGCTTGGTTTTGATATTCGAGTGAGACACTTTGTGTCCTGATTGTGTGGTCTTTCCTGTGATCTGACAAACGCGTGCCATGGCAATATACTTTTTAAAATGGGCGGCAAAGAAACGACAATTTTTTTAAAAATCAGCCTTTTGCTCTAAAATTTCTTTCCTGAGCAAATTTAACCCGGCAAAGGATGCCATGTCCATATTGCTTTCTCGGCGCTTACCCAGTCGCAGTTCTATTGATTTACAACCCTTTGGACCGGCGACTGCCACGTAGATCAAGCCCACCGGATGAGTTTCAGTGCCGCCTCCCGGACCGGCAATTCCGGTAGTCGAAATGGCCCAGTCCGTTCCAAAGCGTTGACGCGCACCCGCTGCCATTGCCTCAGCAACTTCTTTACTGACCACATTCTTATGTTGAATGACACCCGAATCTACCTGAAGTATATCGGTTTTTACCTGGTTGTTGTATGCAATCAATCCACCCATGAGGTAGTCGCTGCATCCCGGAACAGATGTAAGCAGGCGGGCTAGCGTGCCGCCCGTGCAGCTTTCCGCCACAAATAAGGTTGCTCCCCTAGAGCGGAGCTGTATGCCAACGATTTCCTGCAAGGTATCTTTATCGTAACCATATATATGCTCTCCGATTACGCGGTGCAGCTCTGCTTCACAATATTGAAAATCGGCTTCCACATCGCGCCCTTCATCGCCATAGCTCGACATGCGAAGCTTTACCATCCCAGGAGAGGGCAAATAAGCAAGCGCAATCTTGCGCTCCTCAAGCATCATTTCCCAATCAGAAAGTTGATTGGCTAAGAAAGATTCGCCAACACCTGTGGTTAGGATTGTTCGATGGCGGATAACTGGCCTGTGATAAAACGAAGCAAGTTTTTCAAACACTACCTCTTCCATCATCCCCTTCATTTCATAGGGCACACCGGGCATGGAGATAAACACCCGATCACCTCGCTCGAACCACATGCCGCAAGCTGTCCCTTTGAAATTATCAATTACCGTGCAGGCAGCAGGAACTGCTGCTTGCTGGCGATTCACTTCCAGCATCGGTAAACCGCGGCGTTCAAAAAAATCGGTTATTCGCTGTAATGCATCATCATTAATTGCAAGCTCCGTTTGAAAATACTCACACAAGGTATGCTTGGTAATATCATCTTTGGTGGGCCCGAGGCCGCCCGTCATGATGATGATGTTGCTGCGGGAAGAAGCCTCATTAAGCGCAGCAATGATCTCCGGCCGACTATCTGAAATCACAATCGAACGATGCACCTTAATGCCTATCGCGTTGAGCTGCTCTCCCAGCCAGGCCGCATTGGTGTTTATTGTTTGACCGATAAGAAGCTCATCGCCAATGGCTATTATTTCCGCAGTTATGTTCTTAGGCTGACTCATATGTACTTTCAAAAAAAAAATCGGTTCAATCAAATAACAAAAACGTACCGCGCATGGTTCAGATTAGAATCAAATCGCAATCTTCTGAAGAAAATTCACACCAGCTTTTGGATTTTAAATGATATTAGCTTCAATTTGCTCACCATTAATTAATCACGACTATGAATAAACTTCTACTAACACCACTGTTATTATTGTTCACCCTAGGCTTGCATGCCCAGGTAATTTTTTATGTCGAATCACCCGAAGAAATTGAAGGTGATTATGAAATGACTTGGTCTGACCCTGCCAATGGTTGGGGAAGTCCGGATCTCAATTTCACCGAAAACTCCGTGCTGGATACGCTGGTGATGGCCTATGATGGCTCGGCCGCTGACTCTCTATGCTGCGATACTGCAGGCGGCATTGTGAATGCGATGGATGTGTATGGCCAAATTGCGGTGCTCTATCGCGGCACATGCCAGTTCGGCGTAAAAGCTTATAACGCCCAAAACGCAGGAGCAGTTGCAGTGATTGTCATCAACAACGCTCCGGGTGCGCCTATCGTTCCTGCTGCCGGTGATGTGGGAGCAAACGTTACAATCCCACTCATCATCATCACCCAAGATGCTGGAGAGCTTCTCGTGGAAGCTATAAACGCAGGCACAGTTGTCGGATTCATTGGCTCTAAAAACGGATATTACCCCAATGACATCGGAATGTGGCCGAAAGATCTTCTCGTAGCACCAAGCACTCTTGTGCCTTCGCTGCTTGCTCAAAACGCATCAGAATTTAGCGTTCCACTGGGATCATGGGTTTACAACTTCGGCTACAACGATCAAACCTCGGTTAAAATGGCTGTGTCTGTTACATCCGGAACAGAGGTGGTATACACCGATACATCTGAAACCGTAGACATGATTGCCGGTGATAGCATTTATTTCGCCATGAATGACTTTGCTGCTTCGTCGTATGAAGGTTACTACTCTATCAGTTATACACTGTTCTCCGACTCTATCGATTCGTTCGTTTCTGATAATGCCAGAACTGCAGACTTCAAAATCAGTGACGAGTTTTTCAGCTACGCCGCTCTTGACTCAACAACTCAAATCCCCGTGCCGGATGCTTTCTACCGTCCAAGTGCAGGGGCCGGCGACTTTGTGAGCTGTATATACTTACGAAACGAAAATGCCGATCGACTCTTTGCTGAGGGTATCGAGTTCGCAGCAACCACCGCAGCAACTGATTCCCTTACCAACGAAAACTTTGAAACAGTTTTGTATAAATGGAACGACGACTTCACCGATTTAAACGATCCAAACTTGGCATTCGATGACTTAGAACCGGTGGCTTTCGGTGATTACTATTATGACAGCAACCTACAAAACGAATTAGTTTATGCCCCTTTCAACCCAGGTGTTGAATTGGAAAATGATGTGCGCTACCTGTTCTGTGTAGCAACTTCTTCTACAACCGTATTTGTTGGCTTTTCAACGGAGTATGACTACGATGAACGGTTGAACTACACCCTCGAGCCGGTTGGTCCGATTAGCGACAATGGTACTTGGTATTCAGCCGGCTTCGGAACAGATCTGGTTCCATGTTTGATTGCGAAACTCAGAGATGTTACCCTTGGTGTCGAGCCACAAGATAACTCTTCAGAACTAGCTGCATTCCCAAATCCGAGTGCTTCATTCATTCAAATCCCACTTGGCAAAAGTGAATGGAACTCGATGGAAATCTACGATCAGAAAGGAGCATTGGTTTCTTCACAATCAATGGATTCTATTAAAGATAATGTACGTGTCGATGTTGCCGGTTTTGAAAATGGTTTGTACACCATTCGCTTGATTAACAACGTTGAGAACAGAAACTTCAAAGTATTAGTTTCGAAATAATCCAACGAATTTGACCAATTCATCTGGTCAACGATATACTAAAATTCCGGAGGCTATCTCATAACGAGATAGCCTCTGTTTTTTTTGTGTTCCTCATATCAAATTCATCGAATCGTTCGCGTAAAAGAATTTAGAATTCATTTTGAATAAATTCGCCGTATGCAAAGACAAGATCAACTTAAAACAACCTTGCTTCAGCTCATCAGCACATCCGTGACATTACTCGTTGCAGACTACCTCATGGATAGCATCCGCTTTGAACAACCATGGATTGCCATCATAACGGCAATTGTACTGGCTCTTCTCAACGCGTTTCTCAAACCTTTACTGGTCTTGCTCACCATTCCTGCAACCATCTTCACGCTGGGGCTTTTCCTATTGGTGATCAATGCTGCTATTCTCATGATAGCCGATCAATTAGTGGATGGCTTCATGATTGAAAGTTTTTGGTCGGCGGTGCTCCTTACCATCTTCATCTCGATGGTAAATGGACTGCTGGGCGGAAACGTTAAAGTGGTAAAGCAATCGAGCCATGATGAGCTTGATCAATAACACGGGAGAATGGAGAATGAGGCTGCGGAACGATTGGGACTCTGTGCTTGGCGTAATTCGGTATCCTCGTGAATCGGAGAATGGAGAATGGAGAATGAGGCTGCGGAACGATTGGGACTCTGTGCTTGGC
>JBIKSC010000216.1:0-4559 GCA_044348775.1 Flavobacteriales bacterium
TATAGGCAACAATGTTTCGATTGGACACAATGCGCTCGTTCACGGATGCACAGTTCACGACAATGTGTTGATTGGCATGGGCAGCATCGTGATGGATAATTGCGTGATAGAGAGCAATAGCATTATTGCCGCTGGCGCCGTTTTACTCGAAGGAACACGCGTAGAAAGCGGAAGCGTTTATGCCGGAGTGCCGGCCAAGAAGGTGAAAGAGTTGAGCAAGGAGTTGTTTGAAGGTGAAGTGCAACGCATTGCCAACAATTACGTAATGTATGCCTCTTGGTTCAAATAACTAGAGACGTTTGCGCACGATGTCTTCGAGAGCGTCGATCCAGTCATCGCCATCATTGAGGCTAGGCACAAGCTGTACTTTTTCTCCGCCATGCTCTTCAAATAGCTCTTGGTACTCTTCCCCGATTTCAATGGTTGTTTCCAGACAGTCGGCTACAAAAGCGGGAGAGAACACGAGCAATTTTTTAGCACCTTTTTTCGCAAGCTCTTCAATGATTTTGTCGCTGAATGGTTCAATCCAACCTCCTCCTAATCGAGATTGAAATGAAACCGTGTATTGAGTCTCATCTATTCCGCACCGCATCGCTATTTCGCGAGTTGTAGCATAGCATGTTGCTTTATAGCACAATTTGTTCTCGTCGTTTATTTCATGTTCGCATGAGTGATTCTTGCATGCGCGGTCTTCGTACACTTTGTCCACCTGTCGCTCGGGCAGGCCATGATAACTGAAAATGATGTGGTCGTAGGAGGCAAAGTCAAACTGCTTTGCGCGATTTGCAAAAGCCTGCAGGTAGAGGGGATGGTCCCAGAACTGATTGACGAATTGTATTTCAGGAAAAGCCCACATATCGCGCATGATGCGCATGCATTTATCGATAACTGAGCCCGTTGAAGCCGAAGCATAATGCGGGAACAACGGAAGCACGATGATTTTATCGGGGTTCCATTTCATAATGGAAGCCAACGCAGACTCTATCGATGGATTTTTGTAGCGCATAGCAAGGAACACTCGAGTGTTGCTGTCGCTTCCACCGAAACGTTCTTGCAGTTTTTTCTGTGATTGTCTACCGTAGTAGATGAGAGGCGAACCTTCGGGCGTCCAAAGTTCTTTGTACACTTTGGCGCTTTTGCGATGACGAAAGGGTACTATAATACCATTAACCAGAATTTTTCTTCCAATCCAGTTTATGTCGATGACACGCGGGTCGTTGAGAAACTCAGTAAGGTACGAAGCCACATCGGATGGTTTGGGACTATCGGGTGAACCAAGGTTGACGAGTAGAACGGCAGTTTTGCGTATGGTTGACATGGTGCAATAACAAACGAGTCTTTGATTTCGTTCGCGATTATTAGTAGAGTTTGTCGGCGTCGGTGCGGATAAAACGATTGACTGCGTAGAGCGTTGCGACGCCGCTCAGGAATAGACCGATTAATAAAACACCACCAATTAAGAGGAGTAAACGTTGTTTTTCCTGCAGGATATTGATCATGTCTTGCAGGTCGGATTGGAAGGCATACAGCAGCATGAAAATAACCGCAAGAGCGAGCACGGAAGCCAAAAAGCCAAACCACAGACCTCTTCGTAGAAATGGTTTTTGAATAAACCAATGTGTTGCTCCAACCAGCTGCATACTCTTAATTAGAAAGCGTTGCGAAAAGATGGCCAGTTGAATGGTGTTTACGATTAGTACAATGGCGATTATCAGCAATACAACACCTATCAGGGATATGCCTAAGCTCCACTTGCTCAAGTTTGCATTCATTTGTTTGAGCAGATCGTGTTGGAAAACAACCTCGTTTATGGCCGTGTTTTTTTCCAATTCTTTTACTATGTCGGAGAGCTTCTCTTCCTCGCTGAATTCGGGTTTTATGTGGATGTCGATGGAGGCCGGCAGGGGGTTATAGCCCAGAAAGTCGACAAACTCTTCACCAAGTTCTTCCCGCATAAGAGCCGCCGCCTCCTCTTTCGATAAGTAGGAAGCTTCTGCTGTATAGGGCTCTCCTTCTATTCGTTTTTTCAGCAGCTGGGCGTCTTGTTCTTCTACGTCATCGGCAATCATAACCTGAACAACCACTTGCCCGCGATAATGCCCGGTAACAGCCCCACCCAGCAACGACACAATGAGCAGCGTGCCAACAAGAACCAAAACGAGCGTAATACCGATGATGGTCGATATCGATGAAATCGTGTTAGCGGAGGTTTTAAACGGCGACCTTTTCATGTTCAGTGCGAAATAAAGAAGGAAGACACAACGAATCGTAGTTCATGTTTCTTCTTGTGAACAATGGGGTTGTGAATCAGCTCACAGATACCACCGAACCTTCGAAAAACAAATCTTCGCCCGCTAAGGGATGGTTAAAGTCAAGCACAATCGAGTTGAGTTTGACCTCGCACACAACTCCCTCGATGATGTCGCCTTCGGGGCTTTCGAGTGGAATGATTTCACCTTCTTGAAAAATCTCCTCGTCTAGCTCACCATCTTCAATAAACATGCTCTTCGGGTATTCAATGAATAGGTTTTCTTGTTCCTGACCGTAAGCATCGTCGCATGGGATGGAAATGGTGAAGTTGTCGCCTGCAGACAAGCCTAAAAGGGCCTGTTCGAATTTGGCCAACATGGAGTCTTGCCCGAAAACAAAACGCATGGGATCGTCGTTACGGGTTTCTTCAATCAGTTCTTTTTCGTCGCCAACTGCATAAAGCGTATAGTGCACTGCGACTTCTTTTCCGGGAGCAATTTTCATGGCAGCAAGTTGCCAACATTTCCAGGCACAAACCAAATTTATGTGCTGAATATTCTGAAATGGAATAAACAGGAATTACCCATCGTGCTACCTTGCGAAAAAAAAGCGCATGAGAGTTGTCAAAAGAACCGTTGTTGCAATGCTTGCTTTCATTGTGTTTTCCGTTGTTGCTCTCTGGGCAACGGATAACGAGCACGTGCTTTATGGTCTTCGCAAAACGTATCTCGTCGGGAAAAAAACCCCCGATATTGACGACAAGCCCTACTTTGATATTCGCAAGGTGGATGCTTTAGCACCAGAACCCTTGATTTTATCGGCATTTTATAACGTAACGGAATTATTGCCGGAAGAAGAGCTTTGGATTGATTCGCTGGGTACAACAGCCCTACTGGTTTATAGGCAAGACTCGTTGTTATTCGAAAAGTATCGAGAAGGAAACGAGAGCACATTGAGCAATTCTTTTTCCATGGCCAAGAGTATAACCTCGATTTTAGTGGGAAGGGCAATTGAGGAAGGTTACATCAAGAGTATTGATGATAAGGTGTGTGATTATCTAGAAGCGTATCGAACGGGCATGGATACGCTTCTTACTATACGCCATTTATTGGACATGACGAGTGGTATTCCTTTCGGTGAGAGTTACAGCAGTCCTTTTGGGTATGTGGCGAAATCCTACTACGGCAAGGATCTAACTGCAGCCACGTTGAACTACCATGTTCAAAAAGAACCCGGCACACTCTGGGCCTATGAGGGAGGCAATACCGTGTTGCTTGGTATGATTTTAAAACAGGCGACGGACATGTCTGTTTCAGACTACTGTTCAACGCGCCTGTGGAGCCGCATTGGCGCAGAGCAGGACGCTTATTGGAATCTAGATGACAAGGACGGCATCGAGAAAACCTTCAGTGGGTTTTATGCAACAGCTAGAGATTTTTCGCGATTGGGTTTGTTGTTTATGCATGATGGTGTATGGCGCGGCGACACAATCATTTCATCTACTTGGGTGAAGGAATCCATAGTGCCTCACGGAGTTCCAGACGATAAATCAGAACCGTGCACATGGTATGGCAGGCAGTGGTGGATTGGGGAACATGCAGGACATTCGTTTTTTGCTTGCCGTGGTTTGCGCGGGCAATATGTGTTGTGTGTGCCCGATTTGCAGATAGTGGCAGTGCGCCTTGGACACCAACAAAGTAAGGAGCGCGTGAAGCACATGCCAACTGATTTATATCGCTACTTGGATATTGCTATGCGTGTTTCTCAAACTACAAAAAAGAGCATATGAAGAAAGATTTGGACATAGAAGAAGTGAGCGGCGTGTACATCGCGTTTTTACCTAATCGAGATAATTGGTCGGTATACATCATTAACAATCGAAAGGAGTCGTTGGAAACAGTCATTGTTAATGCTTCAGGAGAGGGAAAGTTGGATGGCAAGGAAAAACAAACAGCAACACTGAGATTTTTACTCAACGACATTCCGGCGGAAAGTGTCAAGCCCTTCGAGCTTCTCTTGCCCGATTCACTGAAGCTTAGCCATCGTTACTGGGTGAGTTATTACATCGGCAACCGCATATTCGACAAGAAATTTGTATACACACCCGAGATGTATGAAGATGATTTACAGGATTTGCCTGTGTTCGGGTCACCGGGAATTTTACTCACCTAAAAATCACGCTTATGCTAGATCAATTGAGACTTGAGGAAGTTTTGTTTTTGGACATTGAAACAGTTCCGCAGCAGTCTGATTTCAACGAGCTCGATGAAGATTTAAAGCAGCTCTGGACCGACAAAAGCAAGTATTCT
>JBIKSC010000035.1:0-15981 GCA_044348775.1 Flavobacteriales bacterium
TAAGGCAAGGTCCCGACAACGTTGTTGGAGGTAAAGGCTTTGTTGCAGGAGTTGCAGTAGCGAAAATTCCTCTTGAAATCGAATAATTTTTTATTTGCAGGTAGGGATATTAAATCGTGAATTGTAAGAGAAACGGCTTAGGCTGAATATGAGTAAGTATCAGGACATATTAAGAACGTTGAAAGTTCCGGAGGGAAAGTCGACCGATCAGGCTTGGATCGAGTTGCAGTCTAAACTCAATAACCGACAACCGAAAGCAAAGTTGATTGCATTCAGCTGGAGGCCGATGGTCTCGGTCGCAGCAGCGGCAGCTATTATCATAGGGCTCATTATTTTATGGCCGAACGAAACATTGAAAACGGTTTCATGCAATGCCGGAAACACTGAGTTGGTTATGCTTCCCGACGCTTCTGAGGCCCGGTTGAACGCAGCGTCAACACTTACGTTCTCAGAAGATTGGTCAAACAATCGCACTGTTCAATTGAATGGTCAAGCGTTCTTCGATGTAAAAAAGGGGAGTAAGTTTCAAGTGGTTACCTCTGTGGGGCTGGTTGAGGTGCTCGGAACCTCTTTCGATGTCTTTGCTCGTGATACAGACTTCCGGGTGGAATGTCGAACCGGAAAGGTGCGCGTTACTGCCGGAAATCAATCGGTGGATATAGTGCCTGGATTTACTGCTTTTTTGGAGAATGACCGACTTCTGGTTGGAGAATTTAATATGTCAGAGGCTGACTGGCGTAACGGTGAGTTCATTTACAAGGATGCTGATTTGAGTGAGATTTTTGATGAATTAAGCCGCCAATTCAATATCCAATTTGAAATACCCGCAATGGAAGGCCGCAAATACACTGGTCGATTTAATAATAAGAACTTGGAAGAAGCTCTGCAATTGGTTTGTCAGCCAATGGCTATGCGATATACCATTTTGAATGAACAAACTGTGCGCATTGAAGATGCCACAACTGTTAAAAGATAAGCGTAAAGCAACTTTACCGATTTATTCGGGTTAGGAATTTATGAGGCAAGGGATTTTTGAACTTGCACACAAAAAATAAGTAACACACGGCTGAAGCACGTCGAATGCTTCAATTAGTATAGTTAGTTTTAGTTAAGGTTTAGAATTATGGCCGAAAACGTTCGGCCATAATTTTTTTATGGACCATGAGTTTTTTTCCTTTGCCAATATGCACCCTAGTAATCTTTCAATCGACACGTACGATTATAATTTGCCGGATGATCGCATTGCGAAATTCCCATTAGAAGTTCGTGATCAATCCAAAATGCTCGTTTATGAAAATGAACGAATAGTGGATGCGCGATTCTCTGATTTACCTGAGCTGTTGCAACCAGGTGATCTGGTGGTGTTGAATAACACTCGAGTTATTCCCGCGCGGCTCATTCTATATAAACCTACCGGAGGAGCTATCGAGGTTTTTTGCTTGGATCCTTTGGGTATGGCCCATCAGGATGCAATGGCTGCTAGGTCCGGTGTTCGTTGGAAATGTCTGGTAGGTGGAGCGAAAAAATGGAACGATGGGTTGCTAATTGAGGTTGAAATTGAGTACAAGAATCGAAAGTTGAAGGGTTATGCCGCATGTATCGAGAAACTCAACGATGCGTTCATCATAGAATTCACGTGGGATGACCCAACGATGGTTTTTTCAGAGTTTTTGGACGCCGTAGGTAAAATACCTCTACCTCCATATTTTCATCGGGAGGCAGAGTTGTCTGATTTGGAGCGCTATCAAACAGTTTTTGCTAAATACAAAGGCTCCGTGGCTGCGCCTACGGCATCGCTTCATTTTACTTCGAATGTTTTTGATTCCCTTCAATCGAAGGGGGTTCAATTGGAAGAAATTACGCTGCATGTCGGCGCAGGCACATTCAAACCTGTTAGCTCAGAAACACTGCAAGGACACGAAATGCACAGTGAGTGGTTTTCGGTTTCGAAAAACATCTTACTGAAACTTCGCAATTGCGATTATAATCGCCTTATTGTGGCCGGCACCACTAGTCTTCGCACCATTGAGTCTCTCTATGGAATAGGTGTTCAACTGATTAGAGGGAACGTTTCGAATGAAATGTTGTCTCTCACACAGTGGGAAACGTATGATTATCATCAAAGTGAAATATCACTATCCGAGGCGCTCGATGCAATACTCAATTATTTGGATCGTAGGAATCAAGATTGCCTGCATGCATCGTCTTCCCTGCTCATTGCGCCGTCATTTCAGTTTAAGCTGGCGGATGGATTAATCACGAACTTCCATCAGCCGAAGAGCACGCTCTTAGTTCTGGTGTCTGCTCTAATCGGTGATAACTGGAAGCAGCTCTACCATCATGCCATGGATAATGATTATCGATTTTTAAGTTATGGCGACAGTTCTCTGCTTTGGCGGAAATAGTCTAAACCGATCGCATCGCATCAACAGGATTTAGTCTTGAAGCTTTTATAGCGGGTATTATTCCGGCAATCACTCCTACTGCCACGGAAATCGAGATGCCCGCTACTACCCGCTCAATGGGCAGTATAAAGTTGAAGTCAATCAATGCTCCTAAGCCGGATACCGTTATCCAAACAAAAAGCAGCCCCACTGCCCCGCCAATTATGCAAAGAGAAATGGATTCGAAAAGATATTGAATCAAAATGAAAACGTTCTTCGCCCCAAGAGACTTCTGAATACCTATGAGCGGTGTGCGCTCTGCCACTGAAACAAACATGATATTGGCAATGCTGAATGCGCCAACCAAAATGGCGAATATGCCGATAACCATGCCGACTACGTTGAATACACTGATGATGCTGTCAACTATTTCATTGATCATTGATGATTCGATAATAGAAAAATCTCTATCCGCCTTGGGCTTCAGCCGTCGAACCTCCCTGAATGCTCCCGTGACTTCATCGCGTAATTGCTGATTCGTTGCGCCTGTTTTGGCCTTAATCAGAATTTTAGTGTCTTCTGAATTACCTGGTATAAGTCGTGTCGCAAATTGAAACGGCATCATGACCGCGCGATCCATACCTTCACCAAAAAGGGATGTGCCTTCTTTCGCAAACTCACCGATAACATAAACCTTCAATCCACCAATTTTCATTTCCTTCCCAATAGGCGAATCCATGCCGAAGAGCTGTTGCCTCACAGTATTGCCGATAATCGCGAAGTTTTTTCCCGCTTCACACTCCACCTCGGTGAAATATCGACCCTGGGCAATGTTGAGGGCTATCGTTTCCTTGTAGTCATAGGTTACAGCCACGATTCCTGCATCTGCCAAACTGTTGCTTTGATAGGTAGCTGTGCCCGATGAACCCGCTTCGAAGGCCAATGCATCGGCATACTCAAGTCGGTCTGTGAGCATTTCCATGTCACGGAGTGCAGGCGGTCTGCGACGCATGTATTTCCACCATTCGTAATCCTCCGCCCCGTCTTCCGGCCCAAATGGCCACTTCTGAATGAATAATACATCGGAACCAATGGTGTCGAAACTAGATTTCATTTCAGCTTCCATACTATCCACCACACTTAAAACGAATATGATGGAAAAGATCCCTATCGTAACCCCAAGAAGCGACAGAACAGTGCGAAGCCTGTTCGTATTCAAGGCATGCAAGGCAAACATAAAGCTCTCGCGTACGATGTTAATGATCATGATGTAAAACTAAGTCATTCGTGCTTTATGCAGGTGATCCTTGGTTGCAGTCTGCGCGGCTGTTATAATTTATTTGAACTTAGCTCGTTCAGGCTCGCTTGGCCACGACTGTTCTTATCGATTTTTGCCCTTGACCTTGATTCATATCTTGCGCATAGCTCTTTGCCGACATTTGTCATTGCTCATCTTTTTGGGCCTTGCATGCAATTGTGCGTTTGCGCAATATTCCGCTGCTCGTGTCAAGGAAATAGTCATAACCGGCGATACCATGCAGATCGATAGCATGGCGATTTGGCCGGAATCACTCGTTATTGTAAGGGGCCTTGATACACTCCAAGCATCCGAGTATTACTTCAATGCGATGAATGCCCGTTTGTTCTTGCGTTTTGTCGAGGCAAACGAAAAGGTACTTGTATCCTATTCAACTTTACCCTGGAAGGCTGGTTTTATATTTAGAAGAAAGGATGAAAGTCTGATTCAAGAGAATGCGCCGACAACGCTGAGACCCTTCGCCGCGGGAACCGAATCTGAAACTTCTTTTCTTGATGATAAAGGAATTCAGAAGAATGGCTCCATTTCGCGAGGTATCCTTTTTGGCAATAACCAGAACTTGTCGGTTAACTCTACGCTGAACCTTCAACTCAGTGGCAAGGTCTCCGATAGAGTCAGCTTACTTGCTTCTATTACAGACGATAATATCCCGATTCAGCCTTCGGGAAGTACACAACAACTGCAAGACTTTGATCAGGTTTTTATTCAGCTTTCGGACGAAAAGACGAAATTGATTGCGGGTGATTTTCAACTCAGACGACCCACCGGATATTTCCTCAATTATTTCAAGCGGGCACAAGGTATTTACGTGCAGAGCAATCAGCAGCTTTCAAAGACCAAGTCACTTACCATCGAAGCTTCAGCCTCGATATCGAAGGGAAGATTTGCTAGAAATGTAATTCAGGGTATAGAAGGTAACCAAGGTCCTTACCGCTTGAGGGGCGCCGATAATGAATTGTTCATCATCGTTTTGTCTGGAACAGAAATGGTCTATATCGACGGACGCTTGCTGGAACGAGGCATGGATAAGGACTATGTGATTGACTACAATTCGGCGGAAATTTCCTTTACACCTCGGCAGCTCATCACCAAGGATCGACGTATCACGGTTGAATTTCAATATTCCGAGCGCCGCTATGCAAGGCCTCTGTTGCAAACTTCTGTTGCTTGGAAAAATGGCAACCGTGCTGCATTTCTGAATGTTTATTCTGAAAATGACGCACGTAATCAACCGCTTCAGCAGGATTTATCGGATGACGACAAAGCCATTTTGGCTGATGGAGGCGATAATTTTCTGGCCACGTTTCGTTCCGGTATTGACAGCATTGGATATAGTAACAGCGAGGTTCGATATGTGCTAATTGATTCGCTTGGCTTCGATAGTGTATTTGTCTTTTCGGATGATTCTGCTCGCGCGCATTACCGGGTCAACTTTTCGTTTGTAGGGCTGGGAAATGGCGATTACGTTGAAAGCGGGTTTTCAGCAAATGGAAGAATCTATCGATGGACGGCTCCTGTTTTTAATGGAACACAATGGGTGAAACAGGGTGCTTATGCACCGATTATTTTACTTGCATCACCCAAGAAAACACAAATGGTTTCGGCGGGTTTTTCTCTCCCGATCAGTAAAACAGAAAAAGTCATATGGTCGATGGAGGGCGCGCTTTCCAACCGTGATTTAAATACGTTTTCTTCCAGAGATGCTTCTGATGATTTGGGCGCGGCTTTGCGAACCAAATTGCAATGGAATGAATTCTCTTCAGTTGCTGAAACGAACGCATGGATGGCAGACTCAACCAAACAGAAGCGCTTTTCAACTTCGGCTGTCTATGAGTTTACCCATAAAAACTTCAATCCAATCGAACGATTTCGTGAAGTAGAGTTTACTCGCAACTGGAATTTGGGAAACGTAATAACGGATGCACAAAGCCAGCATTGGGCTACTCTTCAGAGTGTGGCGCGAAATAAGCGCTGGGGATTGGCGGGTTTGTCAGCTGATGTGCTTCATATGCCGGCTCTCTTTGATGGATATCGGATTAAAGCCCTTTCTGATATCAAGACACAAAGGAATTTTGTCAATCAAGGAGAGGCCTCTTTTCTGCTTACCTCAGGCGCTATTCAATCCTTCTTTGCACGACACAAAGGCCGAACTTCACAAGACGTGGGTAAGCTGCGCATTATGTTGATGGATGAATATGAGCGCAACGTCATTTATGCTTTGGACACTGTGCAAATGAGCTCTTATGAATTTTTAGATTGGGAGGCATCCATAGGCAATGCTGATACCGTTAAGAAAACAATGCGAGTTTTCTATCGTGACCGCATTGACAGAAAGCCCTCACAAGACTTGTTACAACCTGTTGCTAGGGCTGATCAGTATGGGATGCAGTGGGTCCAGCGCTGGAAGGGTGACAGCCGATTGTCGCTGCAAGTAAGTAACCGTCGGTTACGTGTTATCAATCCGGAACTTTTCACACTTTCACCCGAGAATACTCTGCTCGCCCGTGGCGAATACAATACCAGATTCTGGAAGGGTGCTATTCAGAATACGACGTTTTACGAAATTGGCTCGGGACTCGAGCAAGTGAGAGAATTCATTTATCTCGAAGTGCCTGCCGGACAAGGCGTTTACGTCTGGAACGATTATAACGGCGACAATGTTAAGGATCTGAATGAGTTTGAGGTCGCAGCCTTTGCTTACGAGGCTAACTATATCAGAAGCTTTGTTCAGAGTAATGATTACGTCAAAACGTATTCGAATCAATTCAGTGAATCCATCCTTTTTCAACCCGCGCGCATCATCAAGGCATCGAAATCGTTCGGTCGATTTTGGAGTCGATTCAGCACTGTTTCAACTCTGCGAATTGAGCGCAAAACGTCTCAGGAGTCCGGTGTTGACCGCTTTAACCCACTTCTAACTGATTTACCCGATTCGATTTTGTTGGCTGCACAAGGGCTGGTTCGGAATATTCTCTATTTCAACAAGGCGAATCCCGTCTATGGTATGGATTATACGCATCAAATACTTGAGAATCGAAACCTCTTAACCAATGGATTTGAAAGTCGCGTTGAACAGCTCAATTTCTTCGCATTGAGATGGAATTTTATTAAAGCGGTGACTTTTGTCCAGGAAGTTCGCTGGGGCGATAAACAAGCGAGCTCCGATTTCTTGAATGGAAGAAATTTCTTAATACGCTACAACCAATGGCAACCCAAGCTAACCTATCAGCCTTCTCCATTGCTCAAAGCGAGTGTTTTGGCTCAGTATGCAAGTAAACGCAATGAGTTGGGCGAAGAGAGTGCTCTCGTCCGGAAGCTGGGTGCAGAGTCCACCTGGAATTCGCCCGAAAAGGGTAGTATTAGAGCGGAGATTAACTTTTATGCTATCAATTACGTGGGAAGTACAACCAATTCGCTTGCTTTCGAAATGCTGGAGGGACTGCAACCCGGTTACAATTACACCTGGCAATTGGCATGGCAGCGAAATGTTGCTGAGAATATTCAACTGAATATTTTGTACAATGGAAGAAAACCTCAAGACCTCAAGACAATCCATGCCGGCAGTGTTCAAGTTAGAGCCGTGTTCTAAGAGTTTGGTTTTTATACGCCTGATAACTAAAGGGTTTAAATAAGATTTGTATGTTTTTGTAACCTTTCACCCTGCTTCCCACGTTAAACCCTCTTGTAAGTTCTCATGTAGAGATATTAGATAGTTTAATTGTTTTCATTAACAGAAAGGTCATCCAGCGGGATGGCCTTTTTGCTTGTTGTTCCAACTTTTCTGTTGCATGTTTGTTTTAATCAAAACAATATATCATGCGTAAATTTTTTCTCTCAGTTGCAATTTTGTCTGCGTCTTTTATGACCGCTCAAACAAGCGAGACATTGAATATTGGTGCAGTTGCTCCGGCCTCTGACGTCAAGATGACAGATATTTCCGGTGCTCAATACTCACTTGCTGACCTCAAGAATTCCGGAGGATTGCTGGTGGTTTTCTCGTGTAATGGGTGTCCTTTTGTTGTAGGAAGCGAAGGCAGTGAAGGTTGGGAAGGGCGCTATGATGGATTGCGCGAAATTGCTGAGGCCAACAATATTGGCATGGCCCTAATCAATAGCAATGAAGCCAAGCGCGACAAGGGTGACGATATGAAGGGCATGAAGACTCGCGCTGAGGAGCATGGATTTTCTAAGTGCAAGTATCTCCTCGACGTAAACTCGACGGTTGCAAATGCTTTTTTCGCTCGCACTACCCCTCATGTCTACTTATTTGATGGTAACATGAAGCTCGTCTACAAAGGTGCTATCGACGATAACGTCGATGATAGTAAAAAAGTTAAGGAACCATACTTGAAGAATGCAATGGAAAACCTTGCTTCGGGAAAGAAAATTAAACCCGCAGAAACAAAACCTGTTGGTTGCAGCATTAAGCGAATAGGTTAATCTAATTGCCTTTGGGAGCTGGTGGTATCCACATAAAGAGGTGTGGATTGTCTTTGTATGAGTCGATATTGGGTGATCCGATGAGAAGAGCCAGATCCACTAACCAAAGAACCCCTCCACCTCCAAAGGTAAGTGTATAGGCCACGGGCACTTTCACATCTGTGCCTAGATAAAGTCTATGTATTCCGAATAATCCTAAGGTAAGATCCAGAGCGATGGCCACTAGTCGCGGATTCTCGCTCTGTAATAAACGGGGGTGCATCTGCATGAATCCATCGTCGGATTCTTGTAAAACCCATTGCCCTAAAGTGCTTTGGTGAAGCGACTGGGCATGGGCCCTTGGTTGCCTAATCGCAAAAGTGAAAACGATTATTAGAAAGAAAAGGCTGCGCATCAGTGGAGCCCAATATCGGTGATATTAGGTAAGAATCAACATGGCGTCGCCGTAAGCCCAAAATCGGTATTTGTTCTTTATTGCTTCATTGTAGGCGTGCATAACCAAGTCATAGCCTCCGTAAGCAGTAACGCACATTAACAGAGCGCTCTCCGGCTGATGGAAATTCGTGATCAAGCTATCGGCAATATTGAAGTCGTAGGGCGGATAAATAAACTTGCTAATCCAACCATCATATGGCTTCAACAAACGATCGGTGCTCACACTGCTCTCGAATGCCCGTAAAACGGTATTGCCAACAGCACAAACTCGATGACCTGTTTGGAGTGCATGATTAACGACGCGGGCTGTCTCATCGGGAATGATGCACTGCTCGCTTTCCATTTTATGCTTGGTGAGGTCTTCTACCTCCACCTGGCGGAAAGTACCCAAGCCAATATGCATCGTAATTTCCGGCATATGCACGCCTTTGATTTCCGCTCGTTTCAGCAATTCACGGCTGAAATGCAAACCTGCAGTAGGAGCTGCAACAGAACCTTCATGCTTGGCAAAAATGGTTTGAAACCATTCTTCATCTTCCGGTTGAACAGGACGTTTGATGTATTTTGGAATGGGAGTTTCACCCAATTTGTAAACGAGCGCTTTGAATTCTTCATGAGTTCCATCGAAAAGAAAGCGCAGGGTGCGGCCTCGTGAGGTGGTATTATCAATAACCTCAGCAACGAGCTCATCATTCTCCCCGAAATAAAGCTTATTTCCAATACGAATCTTCCGTGCCGGATCAACCACTGTATCCCACAGCAAGCTCTGAGCGTTCAATTCACGCAGCATGAAGACTTCAATCATGCTTCCTGTCTTTTCCTTATTGCCAAGCATTCGGGCAGGGAAAACACGGGAATTGTTGTTCACCAAAACATCGCCTTCCTCGAAATACTCGAGAACGTCCTTGAACAGCTTGTGTTCAATTTTGCCTGACCGCTTGTGAACAACCATCAGACGGCTTTCATCGCGGTGCTTGGCTGGTTGTTGAGCGATTAGCTCCTCTGGCAGTTTATAACGAAACTGCCCTAATTTCATCATGGAAATCAATGCTCTAGGATTTTAAAGTGGCCGCCGAATGTACGATTTTGAAAAGCCTTTGTAAAGAGAAAGTTTGTAAGTCTTTGATTTACAGTTTTAAAATTGTTAAATACTCATGTTTTGGAGCTTTTCAAGCAGCTCTTCGACGCTCCAAGCATTGTTTATCTCGAAGGGTATGCTGTGCGTTCGTCTTAAGCTGCTTAAGTATGATCCGCTTCCCGCGCTAAGTCCTATATCATTCGCTAATGTTCTAATGTAGGTCCCTTTGCTGCATGCTATGCGGAAGTGAGCTTCCCCCTCTGCATAGGAGAGAATGTCGAAAGCATCCACACGAATAGCCACTGCCGGTATGTCGATGCGCTCACCTCGACGCGCTGCTTTGTATGCCCGCTGTCCATCGATTTGTTTGGCGCTGTAGCTTGGAGGTGTTTGCATTTGGTCGCCCGTGAAACGCAGAGCAGCTTCTCGAATGCTCTCTATTGTTAAGTGAGCTGTCGGATAATCCCCTACGGGAATGGTCTCCAGGTCGAAACTGGGTGTGGTTTGGCCAAATCGAATGCTGCCTGTGTATTCCTTTTGACCCGCTTGCAATTGGTCGATACTTTTGGTCATTCGCCCCGTACAAATCACCAAAAGACCTGTTGCGAGTGGGTCGAGTGTACCCGCATGCCCTATTTTAAAGCGTTGTTCATGACCGTGTTCATTGGGTGGTAGGATCAGATTATTCCTTACGAACCCTTTAATTTTGTTCAATACATCGAAGCTGGTCCAGCCGATGGGTTTGTCTATTAGAATTAAGCTTCCGCTTACAAACTCTTCTATACTTTCAAAGCTGTTTGGTATTGCCATGTGAATGCAAAAATATAGCCTCGTCGATGCGTCTCATTATGATTGAAAAAATCACCTAGTTTTGATGCTATGAAGGGAACCTATACTTTTCTTTTTGCCGCATTGTTTTTTGCATCGTGCGTTTCACGTTCCGAAAGGGCTGCAGATTATAACGATCGTATTGTCGGCTCCCAAAAAGCGATCGTGGATGCATTGGTGGTCATGGACTCGACCTTCAGCGATACGAACGCCACCAAAGAATGGGTGGATTTGAATTATGCTAATCTGCAGGCAAGTGTGAAAAGGGCAATTCTCTCTTTAGATAGTATTGGACCTTTTCAGGAGGACCCATCCATGCAGCTCTCGGCTAAAGAACTTTTCAGGTCTTACGAGGCTTTGGTAGATTTTGAGTATAAAACATTGGTTGAAATAAAACTTTTACCAGTTGAAAGCGTAGACATAGCAATTGTTGACTCCAACCTTGCTGTGCAAGAACGCATTTTTATGCAATCAAAAATTGCTCAAGAACGTTTTTACAAGGCTCAGGAAGAATTCGGCAAGAAATACAATCTTGAATTCGAATAACACAAGGCCATGAAGAAAATGATTTTGATGTGGTCAGCCTTGGTGGCTGCAACTTCTGCACTTGATGCACAGAGAGGAATGCTAGATAACGCAGTTGGTCTGCGTGTTGGTCTGGGTTCGGGTGTCACGTTTCAGCACTTTACGAATAATCGAAATGCTTTTGAGGCCATTGCCTACCAGCGTTTTGGCGCCGCCAACTTAACGTTGTTGGCTGAGGCTCACGAGCAAATGTTTGATGTGCGTGGCTTACGATACTTCTACGGTGCCGGTGCGCATGTATGGGTGTTCAACAAAAATAGCGTCTTGCAAGACAATGTGCTTCGCGAGAACTCGTATGCACTTGGCGTGGATGCCATAGTCGGAATAGCTTATTATCTAAGATCTTTCCCTTTGCAGTTTAGCGTCGATTGGAAACCGGGTATAAATTTACTCGGCAGCCACTACATTGAGTGGGATAGTGGTGGTTTGAGCGCTCGCTATCGTTTTTAATGACAGTCGTTTTGTACTCGCGTCCCGTTAAAACAAGTTAAGCTTCAAAAGCCATGATCTAATTCACTCACTTTTGTCATTCGAATGGAAGTTGATATCGGTCATTGCCCATTTTTGTCTTTGAAAGAAATTGGCATTGGCAAATGAATACAAAGTATATCCAATGGTTGGTAGTTGGCAGTTCAATAGCTGTCATTGGTTTAATTGCCATTCAGGTCTACTGGATTAGCAACGTATTTACCCTCCGTGAACAGGAATTCTCGGAGCACATCAATACGGCATTAAAAGAAATTAGTGCTGAGCTCGAAAAAAAAGAGTTGGCCTCTCAATCTACTCCATCCTCCGTAAGTCTTCGTTCACAAAATAAGGAAAGCCTGGTTATTAATCATGGTGGTGGTGAGGTAAATGTTGTTCCCCAATCCACATTTGGTGGCGACAGTGTGTCGGTTGATCCATTAACAGCAGCAGGTGTCAAAGACGCTAAAATCTTGTCTCAATCAGGTATCCTTGATGATATCATGGGAGGGTTGCTTGAACTCGATATTTATACGAGTGTAATTGACCGTATCGATACGTTGATGCTGGATACTTTAATTCGAAAGTCTTTCATTACGCAAGGGGTTAAGGCCGAGTATGATTACGGAGTATTTAACAAGCTTCAGCAGCCGGAAATAATTCCGATGGTTTCGATGCCCAGTTCCGAGACTATACAAAGAGAGGGTTATCGTGTACAGCTCTTTCCCAACGATCCCATTGCAGATCCAAATTTTTTATGCGTTTGGTTTCCTCGTGAGCGACAGTATGTGTTAAGCACCATGGGAACTATGCTCACCACATCGGCCATTTTGATGCTACTTATCATGTTGCTTTTTTCTTTCTCGATAAATACTATTTACCGCCAAAAAAAGTTGAGTGAAATAAAGAATGATTTCATCAACAATATGACGCACGAGTTGAAGACTCCGATTGCTACTATTTCTCTTGCTTGCGAAGCTTTAAGCGATCCGGATATGCGCACAGGAGAAAAGGCTATTTCCAATTATGTTGGAATGATTAGGGATGAAAACAAACGCTTGGGCGTGCTGGTTGAAAATGTGCTGCGCACATCCATTTTTGAGCAGGGACAGATGAAATTAAAGGTACAGCAGTTTGACGTGCATCAGGTCATTTTGCAAGTCATTGCTAATATTGAGATTCAGGTGAAGGCGCGAAACGGTCAAATCGTCACACGATTTTATGCCAAGAACTCTGTGGTAATGGGCGATCAATTGCATATCACTAATGTTGTTTATAACCTAATTGATAATGCCATCAAGTACAGTGAAGGCAGTCCTAAGCTCGAGATTGAAACGCGCGCTGAAGACGGATTCATTGCGGTATCTTTTAAGGACCACGGCATAGGAATTAGCAAGGAGAATCAAAGAAAAGTATTTGATAAACTGTATCGCGTGCCTACCGGAAATATCCATAACGTGAAAGGATTCGGATTAGGGTTAAGTTATGTGAAAGGCGTTTTGGAAATGCATGGCGGCACGGTTGATGTTGAAAGCGAAACCAAGAAGGGCAGCACCTTCACTATCCATATACCTATTGAACATGAAAAAGAAAACAAGAATCCTATTGTGTGAAGATGACCCTAATTTGGGCATGCTTCTTAAAGACTATTTAATAGCAAAAGGTTTTGAAACCGAGTTGGCAGTCGATGGTAACGATGGGCTCAAAATGTTCCGTCGGAGCTCTTATGACTTTCTTATACTCGACGTCATGATGCCGCAAAAGGACGGATTTACACTGGCGACAGAAATCCGTCAGGAGGATAAGCACACTCCAATACTGTTTTTAACTGCAAAAAGCATGAAGGAGGATACTTTGGAAGGTTTCAAAGCAGGTGGCGACGATTACATGACCAAGCCATTTAGCATGGAGGAACTTCTTGTTCGAATTCAGGCTATTCTCCGAAGGAGTGCCCCATTACCGGATTCTGACGAAGTGGTACAATTCACTATAGGAGCCTATTCATTTGATTACCAAAAACAAAAGCTTTCGGCGCCTGGGCTTGAGGTAAAACTAACAACCAAGGAAAATGAACTGATGTATCTGCTTTGTAAAAACAAAAACGGAATCATGGAGCGTGGCTACGCTTTGAAGGCGATATGGGGTGATGATAACTATTTCAATGGCAGATCTATGGACGTTTACATAGCGAAACTCAGGAAACATCTGAAAAATGATTCTGCGGTTGAGATTATCAATATCCATGGTAAGGGATTTAAGTTGTTGGCTCCTTGATATCTGTGTTCTTGTTTTTGTTGTTTTTTCGGAGTGAGCTACCGTGTTTTAAACAGTTTGAGTAAATAGTTTTTTCCTTGGGCTTTTGCGCATTACTTTCGCGCCCGAATTTTAACCGATTACGATGTCTCAAAACACAGGTAAAGTTGCCCAAATCATCGGTCCGGTAGTGGATATTTCCTTCCCGGCCGGCCAAAAACTCCCTAACATTCTCGATGCGCTTGTGATTAAGCGCCCCGGTGGTGACCTCATTCTCGAGTGCCAACAGCACATTGGAGAGGATACCGTTCGCGCCATTGCGATGGACGCTACCGAAGGTCTACAGCGCGGTCAAGAAGTATTTACCACAGGTGCCAGCATCACTATGCCGGTAGGCGACGCCATTAAAGGGCGTTTGTTTAATGTAGTAGGTAATTCTATCGATGGTATGCCAGAGGTGAGCAAAGCGGGTGGTTACTCGATTCACCGTCAACCTCCTCGTTATGAAGATCTTTCAACTTCTACCGAGGTCCTTTTAACCGGTATCAAGGTTATCGACTTGATCGAGCCTTACGCGAAAGGTGGTAAGATCGGATTGTTCGGTGGTGCCGGTGTTGGTAAGACGGTATTGATTCAGGAGTTGATCAACAACATTGCGAAGGCATACGACGGTTTGTCGGTTTTCGCAGGTGTGGGTGAGCGTACTCGTGAAGGAAATGACCTGTTGCGCGAAATGATTGAAGCCGGTATCATTAAGTACGGCGAAGAATTCATGCACGGCATGGAAAAGGGTGACTGGGACGTTAGCAAGGTAGATCCTAAGGAACTTGCTAAGTCACAAGCTACCTTCGTGTTCGGTCAAATGAATGAGCCTCCAGGAGCACGCGCTCGTGTTGCTCTTTCAGGTCTCACAGTAGCAGAATATTTCCGTGATGGCGATGAAAAGTCGGGCGGTCGTGATATCCTTTTCTTCATTGACAACATCTTCCGCTTCACACAAGCAGGTTCTGAAGTATCGGCCCTTTTGGGACGTATGCCATCAGCGGTGGGTTATCAGCCTACTCTTGCTTCTGAGATGGGTCTCATGCAAGAGCGTATCACTTCAACGAAGCGCGGTTCTATTACTTCTGTTCAGGCTGTATACGTTCCTGCGGATGACTTGACTGACCCTGCTCCTGCAACCACATTCGCCCACTTGGATGCTACAACCGTATTGAGCCGTAAGATTGCGGAATTGGGTATTTATCCTTCTGTTGACCCTCTCGATTCTACTTCACGTATCCTTACGCCTCAAATCGTGGGTGAAGAGCACTACCGTTGTGCTCAACGTGTGAAGTTGATTCTTCAGCGCTACAAGGAATTGCAAGATATCATCGCCATCCTTGGTATGGACGAATTGTCGGAAGAGGATAAGCTATCTGTATTCCGCGCCCGTAAAGTGCAGCGCTTCTTGTCGCAGCCTTTCCACGTGGCTGAGCAGTTCACCGGTATAAAGGGTACTCTTGTTCCGATTGAAGATACCATCAAAGGTTTCAATATGATTTTGGATGGTCATTGCGACGATATTCCGGAATCAGCATTCAACCTGAAGGGTACCATTGAAGAAGCAATCGAAGCCGGTAAGAAAATGTTGGCTGAAGCTGCTGCACGTTAATACCAGTAAGTAAAAACACATGAAAGTTGAAATCATAACCCCTGAAGCTACCCTCTTTGAAGGAGACGGAAGTTTTGTTTTCCTTCCGGGAAGCGATGGTAGCCTTGGTGTTTTGAATAACCACGCTCCTCTTATTTCTTCACTGAAGAAGGGTATTGTCCGAGTGAAGGATGGTGCCGGAAAGGAACACCGTTTTGAAGTGAAAGGCGGTACCGTGGAAGTCTTCAATAACAAAGTGACTATTTTGGCAGAATAAGCCAATGTCGAACATACTCCGAAAAAGGGCCGAGTAATCGGCCCTTTTTTATTGGATATGAGGCAGATAAAAATCGCTTTGTACTGTATCCAAATGCTCGCTTTTGCAGTATAACCGTTCTTAAATGAAGTATGCTTTGCGTTCGACACCACCCGCACGCAACGTTTCGACGGTTGAATTGTCTTAAAATACATACCTTTGGGTCCAGTGCTGGACTATCTGAAAACCCTCGAATCATGAGATTTCTCGGGATTTTTTTGTTATTAATCTTATTCAACCTCCGCT
>JBIKSC010000217.1:0-4554 GCA_044348775.1 Flavobacteriales bacterium
AAAAGCTCGTTTGCTTTTTTGCCCCGGGTTGCGACCATTGCCGCGAAACAGCAAAAGAGCTCAAAGCACTAGCGGCGAAAATGAAACTCCCCGACACTTACATCATCTTCATGGACGAAGAAGCATTTCTGATTCCGGAGTTCTTGAAGGAAACCGGTTTCAACAAGCCGTATGAAGTTATTGATATTCCGAAATTCTGGACTGTACTGGGAAGCAACGCAAGCACTCCCGGCTTGTTCTACCTCTGGAATGGAAACATCATCAAGTCGTTTGAAGGAATTGAAGGCAACAAGTTCGATGCGGCTGCTTTGAAAACAGCACTTGAACAACCTTACACCGGCAAGTAATCGTGTCGGGCGAGATCCAAATACAATCGTTTGAGCATCTCAATGCTTTCTTCAAAGAAAAATTGAGTGACTCATCGTTGTATCGCGGTACTCGCTTTTCATACTTGAAAATTTTCCAGCATGCTCTCACCTATGAGCAAGCCGGCGCCGATTACCGCATTCTCAAAAACTATTGGCATTGGCCGCTTATGGCTCAGAGGGCATTGCTTCACTACAAAGCTCTTCTACAAAAGCCTGGTAAAAGACCTTCACTGCGGGAAATTGTTTTTATCGACCCTGCCCGCATCGCGCGCGACAGCGCAGATCATTGGCATTCCATTTACATGGAGCGTGCTGTCGAGCTCTTCGAACCAGGCACTGTAACCGTGCTTAGCCGCAAGGATGAACCTCGACTGCGTTGCGATGCCTCGCTCGATTCGATTCAACGCAACTATGCCGCCCCCGACCGAAGGGAAGTGGCATTGCTCAAAGAGGTAACGGAGCTGGCAAAACGTACGCTTCAATCGGATGCCTGGTCTGAAAAACAGAAAGCGCATATACTCTCAGCACTGCACGTATTCTTCGACGACTTCCGGTTCTACTATGCACTGTTTCAAAAGCAACCTGTTAAGTCGGTCGTATTCATAAGCCATTATCACAATGAAGGCCTAGTAGCCGCGCTCAACATACTGGGTATTCGAAGTATCGAGTTCCAGCACGGGCTTATTTCCGGTAACGATCTGTACTATCAATACCCGGCAGTTTTCAAGAATGGTGTTCACAACGCATTCTTCCCTGATCATATTTGCGTGTATGGAACCTACTGGAAAGAACTGTTGCTCAAGGGGATTGAATTCCAGGATTCGAGCATTACTGTAGGCGGCGACTACCTATGGCAACCAGCGTCAAAGCCTCTGGCAACCTCTCCGTCACATCAAGTGCTCATCTGTGCGCAGAAAAATATGCACGCCGAATATGTGGCCTATGCACAGCGGTTAAAACCCTACATGGAAAAACACCCGGAATGGAAATGGGTCATCAAAATGCATCCACTCGAAAAGAACAAGGAGTTATACCGAGCTTTGGAAAAGGAGGGCTTCATCATTATTGACACAGAGCAATCGCTTACATCGCTTCTGCGCGAATCGCGCATTCAGATTAGCATCTACTCTACTACCTTTTTTGATGCCCTCGGATTCGACATTTCTAATTACTCCCTTCAAGAGTATAGCATTTACAGAGATTATGCAGCGCAGATGATTACCGAAGGCGTTGCTCAACCATTGTATATCGACGAAGACCCGATCGAAAAACACCTTCAATCAAAAGCCACATCATCGCTTCGCCCACGCAAGGAAGTCTACGGGCCATTCGATGCGAAAGCAATTCACCGCGCCATTGCAGGATGACTGATTACGGATTACAGATGACGGTTTAGATTTGACGATTCGTCACTAGTCACTAGTCACTATTAATTAAATCTCGGGTTCACCACATTATTATAGATCGAACCAAATCGATAACTCAATCCAACAAAGGCATTCATTTCAAAACCGGTCAGCAATTGCTGTTGTTGCAGCAACACTTCTTCCTGCGAAGCACCATTGAGACGAATATTGACCTGGTCGCGCTGAATGCTATAGCTCATCCAAGAGTTGGCAGAAAGCCCCTTAAATATTCGCACATCGAAGTTGCACCAAAAGAACAAGTGGTTTCGCTCGAAATCATTGAGAAAACTGGCCACCTCCACACCTGTTGACAATTGCCCCCAGTCTTTGGTAAACGATGCCGCAACTGTCAGTGATTGAGAAGGAATGCGATCAACCGTTTTATTAAAAATCGTTTCCTCCTGAAAATCGTAATAGGTGAAGCCCGCCCGGTATACCATCGTCAGCGATTTAGTTTGGGCCTCTTTGTAGGGGAATACATTGTACTCCACTGCCCCTGCAACATTTTGAAACAAATCATAATTACTGAAGTCGCTTCGCTCCGTGAATGCAAAACCACCGGCCGACCAATGATCATTTAGGGAATGCACGTAGGATGCATTCGCCGATTGAGAACGCAAAATGTAGGTGTCCTTGAATCCTGAATAATCATATCGTTGTTCACTGTAGTTCGCTCGCACATCGAATGATATTTTATGCGTCTCCTTCACCTGTGAGGCAGAAAACGAGGAGTTAAAATAGCCAGACTGATACACTTTTTGGGCCCCAACATTCCCGTTGGCACCGATACGAAAAACCCATGCATTCCATGCGTCTTCTTCGGGGTTGCTGCCAATACCTACATCGAGACTGTCTTTCTCCGATGTGCTCTCAATTTTCAGGCAGTCGCCGCTACTGCTGCATGCGGCATAGCGCACAAGACCAAGCTTCACCTTTCGTGTGAGCAGTTCACGAATCTCATTTTCTGTTTGAATGGCATTGGTACTAAACTTCATCGTATCGCGCAATGCCGCCAGCGCTTGCTTACCCGCGAACTGCAATTGAAACTCATTACCGCCGCTGCCGGTGCGCAAGCTGGTAATCGTGAGGTCCACATCACTTACAAACTGATCCTGCACAAAATCAGCCCAAGTTATCTGTGTTCGGAGAAAATCCTGATAACAATAATTGCAATTGATATATACCTTCAAGTTCTGAGACGAATCAGGTGCCTGCGACGAGCATACAGGAATATTGAGGAATAGAACCGCAACTAACGCTACCAGTGCTCTTATCATAAACAGGATTTTTTTGGGGGTTGGAAAAACCGAACGAATTTCAAAGCATCATTATTGCTTTACCGGAGCAGGACGCTCCTTCAACACATACACCTCTTCGTTTTCCCTCTTCATGTAATAATTTTCTCGAGCAAATTTCTCGAGCGAATAGGTGTTGGTTGTCAAATCATGCAAGGCCTCGGTTGCACGCGCATTATCGTCTTTCATGCGTTGAACCTCTGTGCGTAATGCAGTTACCTCGCGACGTGATTGAAAAATGTATATCAAATCGATTTCATTGAAAAAGGTAAGCCACAACAAAAACACCACGGTCGAGAGTGTGTATTTGTTTTTGACTAAGCGCAGAATTCCCTTTTTCATAATATCAAAAATGCAGGTTTCAACGCACGAAAACAGCCAGAAGAAATTGTATTATGAACACAGGCGGGTGAAAAATCTACCCCTCAAAACAGAGAGAAAATACAAATGTGCGCGTGCGCAGATTAGAAATAGGATCGGTGAACTGATTCCCTTCCTGTATGAGGACGTTCTTCATTCCGAACCCGGTTTTCAATTCAATACCAAACTTGAAATAGGGCAGAAAAAAGTCAAACCCACCACCGGCATCGATTGTCATATCGGTCTTTTCCAACTTCATCACAATCTTTCCGGCTACTGCTTCGTCAACATCCTTCTGTGATTGCATATCAATACCATAACTACCGCCTATCAAGCCATACGCAGCGAAGTTCCCCACTCTATTTGTACGAAGCTTGAGCACGAGCGGAAACTGAAGCCAAACAGACTCTGTGCGCTTGAGATAGGTCTCGACCTTTCCTCCATCTGCGAGGAACGTATAATTCAGACCTCGGTCCTGAAACGACAGGCCGGGAACAAAACGCAGGTTAACATTTTTGATCGGATTAAAGGATGCCAACAAAGCCAAGTTAAATCCGGCCTGTGGCACATTTTCAATACCCAACAAGGAATCACTGAAAGTGAAGTCCGGTTTATAATCTACGAAAAATGAAGACGAATTGGCTGATAGTAAAAATCCAAAATGATAATACCGACTATCAAAGGAAGGTAAATTCTCACGACCATTCACTTGAGCTTGCAAACAGGTTGTGACGCACAACATGGCCAGAATGGAAAACAAGACGTTCGCTTTAATCATCGGCGCAAATAACGAATTTCTTTGGATATATTGCCTTACCATTTTCTCACAAAGGTTCTCCAGAAAAAAACAGCTAACAGTCCGTAAGCTGCAGCTATAAATGTCAATGCAAGGGAACCTCCCATGATTCTAGTCTGGACGGAAACATTACGCTCCACATTCTCACGATTTTTTTGCATGAGTTCCTCCACAGTCTTTCCTTTTTCTTCCGGATGTTGATTCAGGAAGTTATTCAAGTTGTTCTCGTCCTTGATTCCTTCATTGAATGTCTCGATGTAGGCCATGCGTAACTCCTGAATATCATCACTGAGCCAAGCGTAATAAACTCCAATAGCTATGATCGCAAT
>JBIKSC010000218.1:0-4522 GCA_044348775.1 Flavobacteriales bacterium
GTTTGAATTGAAACCGGGTGGTACTATTTCGTGGTTTGGAGATCCATTTGGTGGTGAAATGAATTTGAAAGCTACCTATCAGAATTCGGCCTCTCTTTATGACCTCATACCGGATCCAAGTTTTCAGAATGGCCAGCGTGTGCCTGTTGAGCTTAACATGAATATGACGGGAAAAATTTTCAGCCCGGGTATTGACTTCTCGATTGAACTACCTACCGTGGATCAGGTTACAAAAAGCCGAGTTAACGCTGTTATTAGTACTGACCAGGAACGTAACCGGCAAGCATTTGCTTTGCTAGCCATGCGCAGGTTCATCAGTCCACCTAATGTGACGTCTGACCATAGCAGCACCAGCGCCATTGCCGCCAATGGAACGGAGTTTCTCTCGAGCCAAATATCATCCTGGCTCGGTCAGATCAGCGACGACTTCAACCTCGGGTTTAACTACAGCCCCGGCGACGATATCAGTAACGAAGAAATTGCGTTAGCACTGGGAACACAACTATTCAACGAGCGACTTACCTTGAGCAGTAACTTCGGTGTTTCTCGAAATAATGGTACCTCGGCTGCCAATCAGAATACGACCAACATCATCGGTGATATCCGAATTGAATATAAGATTACTCCGGAAGGCAAAATTCGATTGGTGATGTACAATGAAAGTAATGACTTCCAGGCCAACACGTTGCAGCAATCGCCCTATACACAAGGAGTGGGAATCATCTACCGGGAAGACTTTGATTCCTTTGAAGAGTTCTTTTCCGGTTTCCGAAAACTGCTTAAGGGATCTGGCAAGACACAAACGGCCATGCCCTAATCGTACATTGCAACTCGAAATTAGAATGCGGTGAAAGACAACCACGGACGAACCATTGAATATCTGCGATTGGCAATTACTGACCGGTGCAATTTGCGCTGTCATTATTGCATGCCCGCCTCCGGTCTCGATTGGTTGAAACGGGATGAGATGCTTTCTTATGAAGAAATAGAGCGATTGCTCCCAATCTTTTCATCCCTGGGCATTCGAAAGCTGCGTTTTACAGGCGGTGAACCTTTCATGCGCCGAGACTTCGATCAATTGCTCACTCGTGTGGCACAGAGCCAGCTGTTTGAGCGTATAACGATTACGACCAATGGTGTTCTGACAGCACCATACGTTCCTCTGATGAAGGAACTGAACATTCATTCAGTCAACTTGAGCCTAGACACACTCGATGCGGCGCGATTTGCATCTATTACCCGCCGCGATGTTTTTCCGGACGTCATGCGCACGCTCTATGCTCTGGTCGACGCCGGAATCCGCACGAAGATCAATGCAGTCATCATGGAAGGAGTCAATGAGGAGGACATTCTTCCCTTGGCCAAGCTCAGCAAAGAACTTCCTATCGATGTTCGTTTTATCGAAGAAATGCCCTTCAATGGTCGCGGCGATCGTCACGCCATCAAATGGAATCGAAAAGGATTGATGGAGGCACTTGAAAATGGGCTTGGCACACTGCATCGTATCACAGATGAGCCTAATACTACTGCAGAGAACTACAGTGCAGAAGGTCATTTGGGCAGCGTCGGAATAATCGCAGCGTGGTCACGCACGTTTTGTGGTTCGTGCAATCGCATTCGCCTTACCCCCTCAGGGCAAATGAAAACATGTTTGTACGGACGTAACGAACTCGACTTGCGAGAACTCATGAGAAAGCAAGCGTCAACACAAGAAATTGCTCTGGCTATTGAACACGCCGTATTGCATAAGAAGAGGGACGGGCTGGAAGCAGAATCCGATCGCACGCCTGTTGAAGAGTCCATGGCAACCATAGGAGGCTAAAGCATGATGACACCCTCACAAGCAGAAGATCTTATTCAACGTTGTACTCTTTCACTTGGTGAAGAGAACATTCCACTTCATCTTGCCTTGAATCGAGTTTTAGCTGAAGACTTGATTGCCGACACGGATCTCCCACCATTCAACCGAGTAATGATGGACGGAATTGCGCTCAACTACCGAGCCATCGAGAGCGGCATGCGCAGTTTTACCGTGCAAGACATGCAACGAGCGGGAGAGGCACCGATCACCCTAACGAGCAACTCGCATTGCATTGAAATAATGACCGGCGGAGTGTGCAGTATGGGCTGCGATACAGTTGTTCCTTACGAACATATTCGAATTGAAAATGGCATCGCTCATATTGAAATAATTCCCAATGTGATTGGAAAGAATATCCACTTGAAGGGAAGTGACAAGAAACAAGGCAGTGTTCTGACAGAAAAGGGAAAACGAATAGGCCCTGCAGAAATAGGTATCGCTGCTTCCATCGGAAAAGAGACACTGAAAGTAAATCGAATACCCCAGGTGCTCATTTGTTCAACCGGTGATGAGTTAGTCGAAATACACTCTACTCCCCTCGCCCATCAAATAAGACGTTCGAATGTGTATGCGCTCAAGGCTGCTCTTCAAGGACTCGGAATAGAATCCGATAATCTTCACTTGCCCGATAGCGCAGAACAATTGAGGACCGCCTTACACAGTGCATTAGGTTCGTTCGACGTCATTCTGCTTAGCGGCGGCGTATCGAAAGGGAAATTTGACCTATTGCCGGAAGTGCTGAATGATTTGGGAGTAGCCAGCGTTTTTCACGGCATAGCGCAACGACCCGGAAAACCGATGTGGTTCGGTCGTTCGCACAAAACAGTAGTGTTTGCGTTGCCGGGCAATCCGGTGTCGACACTGGCATGCGCTGCGCGCTACGTATTGCCTTGGCTCAGAACACAGCTTGGTCATGAAACCATGCACAGCTTTATACAGATTCAGGACATCATTACTCCACACGAAAAACTAACACTTTTCTTACCGGTGCGAGTGCGTCATGCAAACGCCATCATGCAAGCTCAGGTAATCCGCAATCAAGGATCGGGCGACTTTAGTGGTTTGAGCGGAATGACAGGTTTTATAGAAGTCGAACCAGGCGCTCAATCGACAGCGGAACTTCGCTATTTCCCGTTCGGATAAGAACTACTGCTTGGGACCTTTGCCGCCCTCCTTTCGCTCCTTCATGTGCTGCAATAATTCGCGCTGAAATTCTCGCTCCAGCTTAACAAGTCGCATGGTGCGATCGGGCCCCAACACAGGTAAGCAATCTTTCAAAAATTGCGACTCCAAATCGACGTGCTCCTTCTTGTTCTGAGCTACTCGGTCTATTTCAACCAGTGCCTCCTTTTCGTTTAGTTTGGGCTCCTCTCCCTTCTTCTTATCTCCTTTTCCGGCCTTGCGCAACACGTCTTCCTTCTTCGAAAACTCATTGTAGATCGGCCAAAACTTCTCGGCTTCGGTAGGAGTAAGTTCAAGCTTCTCCGAAAAATAACTACGCTTCAGAGCTTCGACTTTTTCTTTGCGTTTTTGTCCACCGGGCGGTGGCGGAGGTCCTGGTTGCGACCATGCCAACGTAATGGATGTAAGCGCCATCACCAATAAACAAATTGCCTTTTTCATACTAGTGTTATTTATTTAAAGTTCATCTATAACTTGAAGTGATTCTTCATCTTTCAAATACTCCTCAATATCGTCTGCATCAATATCATCCCAACTTATGACTGACTGGCCCTTCGAAGGTTTAAAGTCATTGATCGACTTGGGTAACTTTTTCGTTGCAACGGTATCGGGCACGAGGGTATCGTCGACGATAAATTCTTCATAGACCGATACGTCAAAATCTATTTCTTCCAAATCTTCAAACTCAAGCTGCGACTGTTCGAGCTGCTGCGAAAAAGTTACGGGTTCCTCCTTTTCTCTAACTACCAAAAAAACCACACCTGCCAATACGGCTGCAGCAGCAACCGACAACCAAATGCGCACTGTTCGGCCATTTCTACCTTCTTGAAGCTTTAGATGAATCTCCTGCTCAAGCTTCGCAGCCTGCTCCTCAAAGTATCCGGCAGGTGTTTCAAAAGGGGTGTTTAAAGCCGACTCCAAACGAGTTTGTTGTGACTCAAAAAATCCTTCCGGCACCTGAAGCGCATCCTCTGAACGCTCCAAGTGTTGGAGCATTTCATCGCTAAAGAGAGCGTCGTTATGGGTGTCTTCTTCTTTCATTTTTCTGTCAGATAAGCTTCAATTTTATGAACCGCATGATGGTAGCTTGCCTTCAAGGCTCCCACACTGGTGCCGGTTATCTCAGCTATTTCTCCATAGCTCAAGTCATCATAATATCGCATTATAAAAACTGCTTTCTGCTTCTCCGGCAATAGCGCTATAGCTGTTTGCAATTTTGCCTGAATTTCATCGCCCGAAAAAAGCACATCCGATTGCAATGCACTTCCAAGCGCCTGTTCCATCTGGCTTGCGTCAACGCTCATCAAGCGCTGGGAGCTTCTCAGGAAAGAGATGCATTCGTTGTGGGCTATGCGGTAAAGCCAAGTCGATAATTTTGATTCTCCTCTGAAACTGTCGATGGCCTTCCATGCCTTTACAAATACTATTTGAGAAACATCATCGGCATCTTCATGGCTCAGCACCATGCGGCGTACGTAG
>JBIKSC010000036.1:0-15768 GCA_044348775.1 Flavobacteriales bacterium
TTTTGTGGAAGCCGGTGCCGATTGGATCACACAAGGCAACTTCAATCAAACCATCTTCTTCACACGCTTGCACGTGCGTTACTCGCGCGACAAATTCCCCTCTGACCTTCAGTTTCAGGTAACGCCCAACAACGAGAACTTCCAATGCCGCTATGTGATGACTTACCCGGCACAAGGCAGCGATTTCACGTGTGATGCGGGTCAGGAGTACTTAGTAGATCTATACAATCGTCGGAAAAAAGAAGTCGATGAGCTAGCGGCACTCACCGGCTGGAGTCCTGCTAATGGCAGCGCTTATATTCGGGAATTCAACAAGCACTTAAATCCGCGAACCAGAGAGAGTTTAAGAAACGAAGGAATACCGGTCTCCATTCAAAAAGATTTGCCTCGCAAGTGGGCATTGATAAGTGCCTTGCTGATGGTTATCTCGCTCATAATAATTGTCTCTAAGCGAACTGCAGTGATTAAAGGGTAAGTCCAATGATTATATTTGAATAACCAAAATATGCGCTCATGAAAAAGACCAATCTGGCAATCATCTTCCTATTCATTATGACGCTGGCTATTTCGTGCAAAAAAGACAAGGAAGAAGTGCCCCCGCCCGCAACCGAAGTTGAACCAAAATTGATCTTCAAGTTTAAATTCGACTCAACGCAGGTTCGCTTGAACAATTTGGGAGCCCCGTCGACATTGCCCGCAAATCATGGTGCACAATCGCCACGATTCAATAGTATGAGTGCGCATTATATTGAAATGACCCCCAACCAGTTCACAGGTCTCGGCGCAGGCGCAGTGTTATACCATGCTCCGGAAACAAATACCGGTGGCGCAACCGCTATCGACTTCGCACAATCGAATCCGGTGGCCAACAATGAAACGTTTTACAGCATTCCACTGAAGGATGTGGCAACCGGCACTTACGAGTGGTTGCGCGTTTCCCTCGCCTATCAGAACTATGATATTGATTTGCGCTATAACTGGAATGGAATTAACCTGGATATTACGGGAACGATTGCGTCGTTTATCGGATACAACACTTACATCAATAGTTTCCAAATCAACGACAGTACCTTGGAAGTTAACGGCAATAAAGCGCAAGGTTTCTGGGCATTCGAATCTATTTACGGAACTCTCCAAGGACAAGCACCGGAGGGAGCTACAACGGTTCCAAACCCACTCTTTGCAACGTCACCCATTCCCGCAGGCTCATGCCTTGTAACGGGAGATTTTGAAACTCCGCTTATCATTACAGGCAACGAAACCGAAGACATAGTGGTGACCGTTTCGCTGTCCACTAACAATTCGTTTGAATGGATCGAAAACAGCACGCCCGGCTATTTCGAGCCGGCTGCCGGCGATGCCGTTATTGATATGGGAATTAGAGGAATGAAAGTGCTCCGGTAATATTCATTTTTCGTATTTTCGGCTCATGCACAAACCTTTAGCTTTAATTTGGGTGCTGTGCATGAGCTTTTTTTCGCTCATGGCTCAGCACAATGCGTTGCACCTGGTTGAAAACCGTGGTCAATGGCCGGCTTCTGTTATTGCCGCATCCGATGTTCAAGGTGGAAAATTCTTTCTTGAAAAAGGAGCACTAACTTATCACCTGTTCGATCTAGGAGGATTGCATGCCGCTCCGGATGAAGCAAATCATCAATCGCGCGTTCGAGGGCATATCTATCGTATGTCGTTCTACGGCAGTGCAACTGAAAACACGCGTTCGAATCTATCGGCTAAGCAAACCACCTATAGTAATTATTTTCTGGGAAATGATGCCTCCCGCTGGGCAGGCAATTGCGGCCACTATTATGAAGCTTCTATACAGAATCTCTATCCGGGTATCGAACTACAAATGCACGCCGGCGGTTCATTCTTGAAATATGATTTAATAGTGGCCCCAGGTTCTGATGCCTCTCAAATTAAAATGACGTACGAAGGTCATGACAAGCTCAGCCTTGAAAATGACCGCCTGGTAGTAACAACGTCCATTGGCGATGTAACCGAACAGAAGCCACTGGCTTGGCAAATAATAGACGGACAAAAACAGTTGGTTGCGTGTCGATATCACATTCGGAATAATGAGGTAAGCTTCGATTTTCCGAATGATTACGACCACGCCTATGCTCTCACCATTGACCCCGAACTCATCTTCTCTACCTATTCAGGAAGTACGAGCAACAACTTCGGCTATACAGCAACCTACGATGAGTCAGGCGCTTTATATAGTGGAAGCTCTGCGTTCGGACAAGGCTACCCGACCACTTTAGGAGCATATGACAGCAACCATAATGGTGGAGATAGCGATATAGAGAGCGGAATCGACATAGCACTTTCCAAATATGGCTTAAACGGCGACTTCATGCTGTGGTCCACGTTTTTAGGAGGCTCCGGCGATGAGTTGCCGCATAGCATTATCGTGAACCAAAACGATGAGCTTATCGTGTATGGCTCATCCGGCTCGTCGAATTACCCAACCACCGCAGGTGCTTTAGACCCCTCATTTGGGGGGGGGCCGGCTGCAGAACTTACAGGCACAGGCGCACTTTTCCCCAACGGAACCGACATCATAGTTTCTCGCTTGAGTGCATTCGGTGACGCTCTTGTTGCATCTACCTTTCTCGGTGGAACCGCCAACGATGGCATTTGCGACGCCGCTGCATTGAAATACAATTATGCCGATGAGTTCCGTGGGGAGGTTGAACTCGATGAGGATGGCAACATTTTAATCGTTTCTTCAACCCGATCATCCGATATCCCTACAACGAATGCAATACAATCCAATCTTGCCGGTGGACAGGATGCACTCGTTGCCAAATTGAACCCGGAACTAACAGAAGCGGAATGGCTAACGTATTTCGGTGGTGCAGGAGATGACTCCGGATTTTCGATTGCTGAAAACTCGATTGGTGAGCACTATATCTGCGGCGGAACAACTTCAGTCAATTTGAATACAGGGGGTAATGGCGTGCAAACTGTCTATGGCGGCGGCAGTGCTGACGCTTTCATTTTGCGCGTTTCGCCCAATGGAAATCAGGTTACTGCCGGCACATTCTGGGGCAGCACTGCTTACGACCAAGCCTACTTCATTGAAATTGACAACGAAGATCTGGTTTACATCTACGGACAAACAGCATCGGCAGGAACAACCCTTATCCAAAACGCAACCTATAATAATCCTAACAGCGGCAACCTAATCACCAAATTCAATTCGGATTTGAATGAAGTCATTTGGTCAACGGTTATTGGAACAGGCGACGGCAAACCAAACTTGTCACCCACAGCTTTTCTCGTCGACTACTGCAATCGTGTGTACATATCCGGATGGGGCGTTGATGCCTCTGCTGACAACGCTCTGAATCCTTCTAGTCACTTGCACTCCATGGCTACTATGCCTATAACAAGCGATGCATTCGACAATATGAGCACCACAGGCGATTTCTATATGGCAGTATTCGATGAGAATATGACGTTTCTCGAATACGCTACTTTCTTTGGAGGCAGCACAAGCCAAGAACACGTAGATGGTGGCACCAGTCGTTTCGATAAAAAAGGTGTAATCTACCAGAGTGTTTGCGCGGGTTGTGGCGGCAATGATGATTTCCCGATTTTTCCTTCGAACGCGTTTAGTGATACAAACGGAAGTTCATGCAACAATGGTGTATTCAAATTTGACTTCCAACTTCCGCTTTCCGTCGCTGACTTTTCTAACGAACCATTCGTTTGTATAGGAAATCAAACGGCCTTTTACAATGAAAGTATTGGCGCGGAGACTTACCAATGGGATTTTGGAGACGGAACTACCTCCGAAGATTTTGAGCCTTCCCATGTGTATGCCGCACCCGGAACATATACCATTACGTTAACGATAACCAGCAGCACCACTTGCAACGGAGCGGACAGTGTACAACACTCGGTAACAATTACCGAACCCGATTCTCTTGCGCTTGATGATATTGTGGTTTGTGGCTCACCCAATAATGTTCTTACCATGCCATCCAACCAGGGAAGCTTCACTTGGTCTCCGGATCAAAATCTAAGCGACCCTGACCAGTTCTCAACATTCTATACCGGAACAGAGAGTCAGGACTTTGTTATCACTCAAAATAATTCCGGTTGCATTACAACGTATTACCTGCATGTCGATGTATTGCAATTTGAAAACCTCACAACCGATACTGTGCTGTGCGAGCCCGCTGAAATAACGCTCACCGCGAACTACTCCCCCACCGATGCACTTATTGTTTGGAGCGATACTAACAACTGGGGATTCAATACACAACTCAATGACGACAGCACCGATGTCGACATTGAAGTTCAAGCCTTAGAAAGTGGTACTTACTACGTTCAAATCGTGAGCGGCGAATGCAGTATTTCTCAGCCTGTTTTTATTGAACTAGCCGACTTCCAAACGACAGTCCAGCCCGACTTTACTATTTGCAGCGCTGAAACCGTTTCACTTTCCGTAGAAAATCCGAGCCCTAATTTCAACTACAGTTGGACACCCAACGAGCCTATACTAGCAGGGCAAAACACATCGACAATTCTGGCTGACATTGATGAACCGACCCAGTTCATCGTTACATCAACTTCCGATGAGGGTTGCACTGCAAGTGATTCAGTGCTCGTTTCCTTGAGCGCTCTTAACCCGGAAAACGTTAACGCATCTGCTAATCCCACGGTTATTTCATTGGGAGAAAATGCCTTGCTGAATGCGCAACCATCCGGATTTAACTATTCATGGGCACCGGCTGAATCATTAAACAACCCCGCCATTTATAATCCGTTGGCTTCACCGCAAGAAACTACCATTTACACGGTAACAGTTTCCGATTCTCAATGCAGTGGCACCGATACCGTTGAAGTTCGGGTACTAAATCTGGTTTGTGGCCCTCCTAACATTTTTGTTCCAAATACCTTCACTCCAAATGCCGACGGTAAGAATGAAAAGTTGTATGTTCGTGGACTGAACCTCACCAAAGTTCACCTGGCTATATATAACCGATGGGGCCAACGCGTGTTCGAAACATTCAACCAAAGCGAAGGATGGGACGGCACCTTCAACCAAATGAAAGTTGATCCTGAAGTGTTTGTTTATTACCTGGAAGCTTCCTGTGAAGGAGGCGAAGAATATTTTGAAAAGGGGAACATTACCGTTATACGATAGCCTAATTAACCGACCGAGACATCATGCTTTCTTATAGACTTTTTGTTATTGCCACTACTCTCACACTTGCCACTTCTGTTAGTGGACTCTTTGCGCAAGACATCCATTTCTCGCAATTCTTTCAATCGCCTTTGCTTCTAAACCCTGCTCTTTGCGGACAGTTTGAAGGTTCTTATCGTGTTGGGTTGAATCAGCGAACACAATGGCGCTCCGTTACAACTCCTTACTCCACTTTTGCCGTTGGTGCCGACGCTAATAACATTACAGTGCCCGACGGATTATTCAATAGCAAAGACGGCAACTTTGCTGAGCTCCCACTGAACGGTGGTATTTCAATTTACTCCGACAAAGCCGGCGACTCGCAATTGAAAACAACCGGTATTAATCTCATGGCGGGAAAAAAAATTCAATCGCCTTTCAGCAATAAGTCAACATTTCATGTCGGTGCAATGTTGGGTTTCACTTCCATGAAAATCGACTATTCCAAACTTACATATGACAGCCAATGGAACGGTGTGAACTACGATCCAAACGCTCCTTCCGGCGAAGTTTTTCCGCGCGCAGGCCGTGGCTATTTCAATTTGAATCTCGGGGCTACATATGACAGGACTATTGATGACAAACGTTCGTTCACTGCGGGTATTAGTCTTTACAACCTCTCGAGGCCAAAACAAAGTTTCTTTGACGAGGGCTACGTAAAACTAGACTCTCGATTTAATCTGCACGGGAGCTACAAGCAATCCATCAACGATCAACTCTCTGTTGAGCCCATGATGCTTCTAATGCGTCAAGGCAAATACACCGAATTCAATATTGGTGGACTTGCTCACTATACCTTGAGCGAAAAACCCTGGACTCGAAACGGTGTGTATGCAGGTCTGTTTGTGCGTGCCAAAGATTCCGGATTCTTGGTGATTGGCATGCAATACGGAGCGTGGAATGGTGCTGTGAGCTATGACATTAACACAAGCTCTCTTAAACCAGCCAGCAACGGACGCGGTGGCCTAGAATTTTCACTCTTGCATACCTTCTCGAAATTCCCGAGAAAGATGAATGCGAAGACATGCCCGAATTATATGTAAATAGGAGAAAAGAGAATGGAGAACTGCTGACGCACCGGGTTTCATTCTCCATTCTCCGATCTCCCCTAGTCGTTAGTGCACTACAATTCTGCTTTGATACATTTCACCGCTCGATTGAGCGCGTAGCATGTAAGCGCCACTCGCAAGCGTCGACACATCAACACGTCCCATGTTGATTGGTAAGTCGAATTGCTGACCATTCATGCTAAAAAGAGAAACAATTGAAGGCTGTTCGTTAGAAGGAACACGAACAAAAATTTCATTGGAAGCCGGGTTGGGATAGATCGACAAATCCTTTGAATGCACAACAGCGGTGCTCAGTCCTTCCGTTTGCAAAGCCATTTGCACAGCTGCGTATGCATCCACTTTACCCATGCCCCAACGCACATCTCCAGGTGCATTGATGGGGCCGGTATCATCATCGGTGCGGGCAGTCGACATCAATATATCTTTTACTTGAGCCACCGTTAATAGCGGATTCGCATCAAGCAAAAGTGCGGCTATACCTGCCACGCATGGCGAAGACATGGAAGTACCCGAAAAACGTGCGAAGTCGTATTGAATTCCATTGAACAGAACCTCATCAATGCCATTGTATGAGGCATCTGTGAACGATGAAATAGAAGAACATACATTCACCCCGGGAGCCGCCAAATCAGGCTTCTGAACTTCGTTGAGTAAAGGACCATAGCTTGTAAATGAAGCAATCCCGCCCCCTAACAAGGTTCCAATTTGACTCAGATAGCTCGCCGAATATGCTGCAACGCTCACACAGGATGACGCACACGTGGGCTCTGCTATGCTGTATTGAGAGTCTCCGGTTACACCATTGGCACCATATGAAGTAAATGGAAGACCCCAGTTACCCACGCCTGTAAGCAGCTCAATCACATTCCAATAATGCACTGTACCCGATTCAGCGCCTGAATTCAAGATGACACGAAGCGCATTGCTACTGTTGCGCACACGCAAACGCATATGCGGTCGATTGTTCGTTGGGAAAGAGGCATCCGTCGTAAGATTGAACAGCACGGTATCACTTCCCACAATCATAAGCGAATCAAAATAAGCAGGCATGGATGAGCTGCTATAAATCGCAGATTCCGCCACGAGTGTGTTGAGACTATTGTATACCTGCACGCGCGACCAGAATGACTGGCCAGGCTCACCCCAAATGGTAACAGATTGCCCCCAATTGTTTGGCTGAGGTGTTTGCACATCGAAGTTGATGCGCGTTTGAAACTCTGATTCATCGAACGTGTATTTGATGTGATGATCATTGTCGCCATTATTTCCAGCCGAAGCAATAAATACCACTCCTTCTTCACTCATCTGATCAATGACTTGCGAAAGCAACGATGTTCCATCGAGAGTCCCCATATAGGTGAGCCCCCAGCTCATGTTGATGACCAATCGCTTGCCTTGCGACTCTGCAATTTGTTGCATCCATTGAAAGCCTTCAATGACCGAGGCCGCATCAATCAGGAACGTAGTAAACAACAAGCCCGCCGCAGGGGCCATGCCTCGGTATTGAATACCTGCGCCACCTCCTGCCGCAATTCCGGCAACGTGGCTGCCATGAGTACTATAACTGTATATGTTCGCCGTGTCAACTTGTGCCGCGAGCAATTCATCGGCACCAACATATTCGGCACCATAACCATAACCGGCGGGATGTGGCCCACTGTTTTTAAACTGATCCCATGCAGCCACTACACGCGTTTGTTGCTGCAGTGTATCATAAAACATTGGATGGGTGTAATCGAAACCCCAATCCGTAATACCTATCAATACATCCTCCCCATCAAAACCTTCGGGAAGATTGATTCCCCAGTACACACTGTCTGCACCAACATCATAACGAGCCCTATCGAGCATAGGAGCAACCTTACAAGGAATTTCGAAGTACGAGAATACACTTGACAAATCAATTTCGTTAATAGCGTCCACCGGAATTTTCAGCGTAACAATGCTTCCGACCGAGGCCCCACGCAGTATGCCCAACGCTTCGAAATGCGACCACTGTGCATTTGGGCGAATCTTTCCCATACACGACAAATAGTCAATCCCATTCAAGGTGTAAACCGGCATTGCTTGCACAGAGGAAAAGTCACCTTCACTTTGCTTCAAGACATTCCATTGATACTCGGTGAATGCAGGCATTTGAACTTGTGCCAAAAGGGTGTTGCTGAGCAACATCAAAAAAATCCATCTTTTCATATCTGCAAACGTCGTGAAAATCACTAACACACTACAAATCAATCGATACATTTTCAACATTCAATTCTTAGTTAGAAAAGAGAAAAGAAGTATCGTTCGCTTACCTACATCCGATACTTTTGGCACTCAATAAATAATGATTTTATGAGCCACAAGAGTGTTGGAGCGCAGTTTTACAACGACGTGCTCTCGTATTTCGACAAGGCAGCCGCATTCACAACGTTTGATGAAGGCCTGCTGAATCAAATCAAAGTATGCAACAGTGTATACAAGTTTTACTTCCCATTAGAGATAAATGGTAAGATAGAGGTGTTTGAAGGCATACGCGTTCAGCACAGCCATCACACCACTCCCACAAAAGGTGGTATTCGCTTTAGCGAAATGGTCGACGAAGAAGAAGTGAAAGCATTGGCCACCCTTATGACCTTCAAGTGCGCAGCAGTTGACGTTCCTTTTGGCGGAGCGAAAGGCGGTATCAAGGTGAAGCCATCTACACTCACTGTGTCACAACTCGAGCGACTTACTCGTCGCTATACAACTGAGCTCATCAAGAAAAACATGATTGGTCCCGCTGTCGATGTGCCTGCTCCCGACTACGGAAGCGGATCACGCGAGATGGCTTGGATTGTTGACACCTACGCCACGTTCAAATTTGACGACATCAACGCATTGGGATGTGTTACCGGTAAGCCGGTTGCACAAGGCGGCATCGCAGGCCGCACGGAGGCTACCGGTCAAGGTATTTTCTTCGGTATCCGCGAAGCCATGAGTCATGCAGAAGACATGCAGGAACTCGGCCTCACACCCGGTTTGGAAGGCAAGCGCGTGATTGTGCAAGGCTTGGGTAACGTAGGCTTCTACGCAGCGAAATTCTGCAGCGAAGGTGGCGCTATCATCACCGGTATTGCCGAATACGAAGGTGGTATCTACAATGAAAACGGATTGGATGTAGAAGAGGTATTCAAGCATCGTAAGGCATCAGGATCTATCCTAAACTTCCCGGGCGCTAAAAACTTCGAACGCTCTTCAGAGTTGCTTGAAATGGATTGCGATGTGCTCATTCCGGCTGCATTGGAAAACCAAATCACAGCAGAGAATGCTCCCCGTATAAAGGCGAAAATAATCGGCGAAGGCGCGAATGGTCCTGTATCGAAAGATGCAGAAGATATCCTGAATAAGCGCGGCATCATGATTATCCCAGACCTGTTCCTCAATGCAGGTGGAGTTACCGTTTCATACTTCGAATGGCTGAAGAACCTGTCACACGTGAACTTCGGTCGTTTGGAAAAGCGTTTCCAAGAAATGCAGGCTCGTCAGCTTATAAACGGTGTTGAGAAAATGACCGGTCGCTCCATGGACGCGAAAGAGAAGAAAATCCTTATTCAGGGTGGAGGTGAAATCGACTACGTTCGTTCGGGGCTGGAAGAAACCATGATTTACGCCTACAATGAAATTCGCGAAATCAAAAAGGCCAATAAAAAAATTGAAGATTTGCGCACAGCAGCATTTGTGAGTGGTATCAATAAGTTAGGTGTGGCATATCAGTCGCTGGGGATATTCCCATAATAATGACAAGTGACAAGTGACAAGTGGCGAGTGGCAAGTGCCCATTCGCCACTCGTCATTAGTCATTCGCCACTAAAAGCAACTTTTATCCGGAGTTAACGTAATAAGCATATAACTTTATGCTATGGATTTCGCACCCGATAAAAATATCAAGCCCAGCAAAGGCCAGGTACTTTTAGCTGAGCCTTTCTTGAATGACCCGTATTTCAAGCGCACGGTCATCTTTCTCTGTGAGCATAACAAAGATGGTTCATTTGGTTTTGTGTTGAATAACTACATCAACATCGACCTTGAACAAATCATGGAAAACATGCCTACTTTCAAGGGGCGCATAAGCATCGGCGGCCCGGTAAGAAACAGCAACCTCTATTACTTGCACACATTAGGTGATAAAATCTCAGACAGCGTAGAAATCATTCCGGGTGTATTCATGGGAGGCAACTTCGACATTTTGAAGAAAATGCTTTTCAGCGGTGATGTAAAAAAAGATGAGGTGAGGTTTTTCGTTGGTTACAGCGGGTGGTCGCCTGAGCAATTGGAAAATGAAATCGAAAGTAAGTCTTGGTTTGTTGCTAATGCTTCCAAGGAGTTACTCATGAATAGCGACAAAAACGATCTCTGGAAGATCATCATGAAAAGCATGGGTAAAAAGGGGCAAATGATTGCCAACCTCCCCGACGATCCTTCTCTCAACTAATCGATTCCAATCGTTTCCTTTTGGTTATGTTTGTGCTGCACAACTTAACCACCAAGGTCTATGCTCTTTAATTCTACGGAATTTCTTTTCTTCCTTGCCCTTGTTTTCAGTTTATACTGGACTGTATTCAAGAACATGCCTCGCGGTAAGACATGGCTCTTACTCATTAGCAGCTGCATATTTTACATGTTCTTCATTCCGAAGTACATTCTCATTCTATTCATCACCATTCTCATTGACTATTTCGCGGGTATCAAAATCGCTGCGACGGAAGGCAGAGCCAAAAAGATATGGCTCATACTAAGTATCATTTCTACCTGCATGGTGTTGTTTGTATTCAAGTATTACAACTTTTTCATCGACAATACGAACGCCATCGCCAAACTGATTCATTGGAACTACTCCCTGGAGGCCATGGACATCATCCTTCCCATTGGTCTATCGTTTCATACCTTCCAAAGCCTTAGCTATGTAGTAGAGGTATACTGGGGAAAGCAAAAACCGGAAAAGGATTTTGTTACCTATTCCCTCTATGTCATGTACTTCCCGCAGTTGGTGGCCGGCCCTATTGAACGTGCAGCAAACCTCCTCTATCAGTTTCACGCCAAACCCTTGTTCAACGGTGCGTTGGCTGCTGAAGGCATGCGTCAGATTCTGTGGGGTTTCTTTAAGAAGATTGTGATTGCCGATACCTGCGCTGCCTATGCCAATGCGGCGTTCAACAACTATGAATCGCTCTCCGGCATAAGCTTGCTGTTGGGAGCGGTGGCCTTCGCCTTTCAGATTTATGGCGACTTCAGCGGATACTCCGATATAGCACTGGGCACTTCCAAACTATTCGGCATACAGCTCATGCGCAATTTCAATCTGCCGTATTTCGCCACGAGCATTCCCGATTTCTGGCGTCGATGGCACATTTCTCTTTCCACCTGGTTTCGCGACTATGTGTACATTCCGTTGGGCGGTTCGCGCGTATCGGGTTGGAAATTCTACAGGAACGTTTTTATCATTTTCCTTCTAAGCGGCTTTTGGCACGGCGCCAATTGGACGTTCATTATCTGGGGACTCATTCACGCCATTGTTTACTGCATCTACTTTGCGATTTGGGGGAATGCAAAACAGAAGAACGAAGAGGCGACTTCTCCGGTATGGAAAACTTGGATAGGGGGCATCATCACATTTGGCGTGGTGGTGCTGGCCTGGATTTTCTTCCGCGCGAAAAATGTGCAAGAGGCGTGGGCTTATTTGCACGCTATCACAACGAACTCGTTCAGTGGACACGATGTCTACAACTTTTTGCCTTTGCTTCTCGTGTTGATTCCATTTCACTTCATGGAATGGCTCAACCGAAATTCCAACAACGGCGTTTTCCTTTCATCATTCCAACTAAACCCGACTGTGCGCTTGGCCATTGAAATGATTATGGCGATTCTCATCATTGACTGTTTCTATTCTCTCGACCATGAACAATTCATCTACTTCCAATTCTGAGTTCAAGCGCTTCATCGCGAAAATGGCTGTGCGAGTGGCCGTTTTGGGTGCATTGTGCACACTGGTTTTCTACGTTCCGATTTCAAGAGAATACTATTTCTCCATTCTCAAATATTCGGATTATTCCAAAATAAGCTGGATTGAAAACAAGCTGAATGAAACAGAGACACTCGACAGCACTGTCGTTTTTGTGGGCTCCTCCATTTGTTTGAATGGTGTCAACGATAGCCTATTGAACGCTCTCGACACCAGTTCCACACAATACCTCAATTTGGGCATGACACATACTTGCTTTGCCATTATTGATGCCTTATTGGAAGATATGCTTGAGCGAAGAGAATTAAGACCGAAAAAAGTACTGCTGTGCTTCAAGGGTGATGCGATGGCCCGATACATTCACACCATGTACCCGGTGCAAGCTACAACCGGTCACATTCAGTCATCCGCTTTGGAATATAACACGCAGTATGTACCTTCATTCCTCAAGCGTGTTTCCTGGAACGTGCATGCTCTCACACGATACGGCAAGTACATTCCAAGCAATCAAGAAAAAGAGTTTGTTTCTGACTATGGCTTCAAACCACAGCCCTTCAATACACCCGAGAAAGTCGAGAAGTCATATAAGAATCTTCGCGCAGGATCGGAGTCCAACTTCAACGCCATCCAAGGTGAAAATGAAGGCCGCATGTTGCCCCTGAAATCACAAGTACTTCTCGCCTACAACGATGTTACTCAAAATGTAGTCTTCCAACGCGCCATGTTTGCGAAGAGCGCTCATCGACTGGATGAACTCAACATTCCTTACGACATCATTGTATACCCCAATCTCGTATCGTCTCGAATGCAAACGAAGGAAATAATGGCTAACTACATCAAGCGAACCTTTACTTCCATCGATTATTCGAAACACAATGTCATCACCTTTAGCGATACTGCATTTGCAAACGCGAAGTACTACGTCGACATGAATCACCTCAATCCGGATGGAGCAGAATTGCTGACGAAATCAATCTACCAAGAACTTCATCCATAAAGGCCATGCCACAACGTCGCAAAGGTTTTCGCAATCGATACAGGAACAACATGCCCTGGACGGAAGTGTTGTTGAAAGATGCGCAAGGACTTCTGACAGACGCCCTTTCCTGGCTTAGAAACGGATTTCGACTTCCGGTGCTTGTCGTCTACCCCGACTATCCAAGTAAGAAAACAACCATTTACAAAATCTGTCGCAAGTTGGGGTATCGGATAACCAACAAGCGATTGCGGAGAGCTAAATGGGTCATGTGGTTTCACGACACTACACATGCAAGTTCTGAGTTGCTCGTGCAGAGCTATCCAAACCAAGAGGTCATCAACCGAAAATGCACCGACATTTCAAAGAAACATGTGGATGCTGTCCATCAGCAAGTATTTGGATATTCTACGTTTATTGACCCGACTCAACATAGCGGATTTGCTGTAGCGAAAAGCGACATCAATGCGCTGCACGATGGCGAGATTGTGCGATGTCCCATTACTTCTCCATCCGCGAAGGCCGTTTATCAGGTTGTGATCGACAACTCCGTTCCGAACGGAGAATTTGTAGACTATCGAGTACCCGTGATGAAAGGTGCAATTCCGCTCGTCTATGCCAAACTCAAGCGCGAAGAAGTGCGCTTCACCAACAAGGTTCATCGCTCCGTATTGCTTCAGCCGGATGAGATATTTTCATCTGAAGAATTGACTCTCATTCGCAACATGGCAGTGGAAATGGGTGCCGACTTCTGTGAATTCGATGTGCTACGCGACAATACCAGTAAGCTTATTTACATCATTGACGTAAACAAAACGCCCTACGGCCCACCCAATGGATTGCCTGCGGAAGACGCGAAAAAAGCGGTCACGCTACTTACTCAGTGTTTTGTAAAAGCCTTCCGCTCTTAACGAGGCAACGATTTTATTTTACCCGCAACCTTCATTGTAATAAAGTCGCGCTCGGGCAAAGCACCGCGCGCAGGGGAAAATTCACGAGCGTAAAATATGATTTGTAAATGAAGCTTTATCCAGGTCGACTCCGGAAACAATCGCTTTGCATCCCGTTCAGTTTGCTCCACACTTTTACCGCTGCTCAACTTCCATCGATACAGCATTCGGTGAATGTGTGTATCCACAGGAAAAGCGGGCACTCCGAATGCTTGAATCATGACAACGCCTGCCGTCTTATGGCCAACGCCCGGCAATGCTTCCAGCTCCTCCATCGAAGCAGGTACTTGCCCGGAGTGCCGTTCGATAAGCAACTCCGACAACCTATGTATGTTCTTGCTTTTGGCAGGCGACAAGCCACATGGCCGTACGATCGATTCTATTTGTGACACCGAAACCTTCACCATGTCGTATGGGTTATTTGCCAAGGCAAATAGTTTAGGTGTTACTGTATTCACGCGCGCATCGGTGCACTGAGCACTGAGGAGAACTGCAATGAGCAACGTGTATGCATCGCTGTGATCGAGAGGTACAGGAGGATTCGAGTACAATCGCTCCAACTCATGCAGAATAAACTCTACCGCTTCATTCCTTTTCATAGATTAACGGCGGAAGGTCTGTTGTGTGCGGTCTTTAAAAAAAACCAGCGTTTGTGTGGAGCCCATCATGGTAAGATCCACAATGTTTTGTTGTTCCGGAAATTGGGAGACCAGCAAATCGTTGGTGAGCGTTAATGCAGAAAAATCGGGCTTGCGATACAACTCCATGTAGCAATACGTGAGGTCATTCTCCACCTCCTTCCCTACCCAGCGCCATTCCATATCTATACCGTCAATAGCAAACCGAAAGTGCGGCTTCATATAGGCCTCGATCCACGCGCCCGATTCAGGCAGCTCTTCTGTTGTGCCCAACCGCATCGCCTTTCCATTGGCTTGCTCGACAGCCAACTCAAGATCATCGGTGAATAGTTTGCAGGTAATTTCAAATTGCTGCGAGCGCGGATTAAACTCTATAATACTCTTTGAAATGTAGAATTTATGAGCCCCCTCGTTACTCGAGATAAACACAAGACCAACCAGCAACAAAACCCCCAGTACTTTCAGACGCAGCGCCATAATTGTGTTGTTTAAAACAATCTGCAAGTTAGCAAAAGAAAGCGCATTGCCTTTCGACCTGCGTTTAACTTTGTAGCATGTCAAGGATACTGACCCCGGAACAAATTGATACCGCGCAACGACTCATTCTGAACGCCAATCGAATCGTTGTAACAACTCACAAAAGCCCCGATGGCGATGCCATAGGTTCGGCTTTGGCCATGCATCATTTTTTGCGTAGCCTCGGAAAAAACCCCACAACGATTCTACCCGATGCTGCGCCCGACTTTCTTCATTGGGTAAGCGCATACGATCAATGCATTATCGCTGACGAACAGCATCAGGAAGCAGAAGCACACATCGCGCAGGCCGATTTGATTTTCGCGCTCGACTACAATCACCTGCCTCGCACCGGTGACTACGTCGGTTCATTGTTGGAAAAGAGCAATGCATCGTTCATTCTCATTGACCACCACCAGCAGCCGGGCAACT
>JBIKSC010000037.1:0-15766 GCA_044348775.1 Flavobacteriales bacterium
AACACATGGATAATTTCTTTTTTTAGTGCCTCCGAAAAATACCGAGGGCCATCTTGATTTCTTGTTACCTGATTTTTCATTGAACTTGTTTTTTAAGTGTCAACTTATTTCAGGACAAGTCAATGCCCTTCGTGCTATAAAAAGAATTGTAAAATCATTGGTTCATTTCTCTGAAGTTTAAAGGACAATCCTTACGAGAAGGTTCCCCCCTTCCCTTTGGGAAGGGGCCGGGGGATGGGTTCTAAGCCCACATCCATAACCTCCGCTTCCGCACACCTACCCACCACCAAAAAGCAGCGGCATTTCGGTACCTCGTACTTCGTCATTTGTACTTTCTCTTGTGAAATAGTGAAATAGTGAATGGTGAAATGGCATCGCAGCACATTTCCCTCATCCCTTACCCTTTACCCTTTTTCCGATTACCCCTTCCTCCCTATCTTCGCTTATGTAATAACCCCACCACTCATGACCTTTAAACAAATCCTTCTCGCTTCGTGTGCACTTGTAATCTCCGCAACTGCAGCCACCGCTCAAATACCAAGCTATGTCCCCACCGACGGCCTCGTGGGCTGGTGGCCGTTCAATGGTAATGCAAATGATGAGAGTGGAAATGGGAATGATGGAAACTTACTTGGATCGATTAACTATACCGTGGACAGATTTGGCCTAGATAATTTGGCGATAAGCATAAATACTGGTGGTTCATTAATGGCAACTACTACTTCATTTGATAATCCCCAGGTTTTTAGCATTTCAGCGTGGTTTAAATCTTCTGATGTTGGTAATATACTTTTCTCATTCAATAATGGACAGAACTTACACGGTGGTAATTGGGATAGAGCGTTATTTATCGTTGAAAATGCAATCCGCTTTTATGTTTTTAATGGCGCAGAAACTTTTGTTACGGCAAACGGTAGCTACTTAGACAACAATTGGCATAATGTCATTGTAAACTTTAATGATTCTGGAACTCAAATATATTTAGATACTGATTTAATAGTTTCTGATGCAACGGTGAATTCGGCGCAACAGTACAGTGGATACTGGAGAGTTGGAGGTCTTAGTCCAAATGATTTGAATAATTCTTTTGTTGGGAATGTCGATGATATTGGATTGTGGAACCGCGCCCTCACCCCACAAGAAATTCAAAACCTTTACAACGGCACCACTGAAACAGTTGACACCGGTAACGGCGCCGCTCCGCTTCCTCAAGGCATTCCTTACCAAGCGGCAGCGCGTGATGTGCAAGGGCAGTCACTCGTGAATGCGGCGGTAAACGTGCGCTTCACGTTGCATGAAGGTGCTGCAGATGGTGCGGCTTCGTATGCTGAGACACACGCGCTCACTACGAATAGCGTGGGGTTGTTCAATACGGTATTCGGCAACGGTACGCCCGAGCAAAGCGCGTTCGATAGCATTAACTGGGCAGCCACCACGAAGTTTTTGCAGGTGGAAATTGATTTAGGAGAAGGCTATGTCGATATGGGCACCACGCAATTGCTTTCTGTTCCGTATGCACTGCGCAGCGATGAAGCGGCACGGGTGAAGAATGCCGGTCTTCCTGTCTTCAACGACAACGCTGCCGCTCTTGCAGGTGGACTTGTGGCGGGCGAGATGTACAGGACGGCTGCAGGGGTGCTGATGGTAGCTTATTAGAAGAGCGAGGTGCGAGGTGCGAGGTGCGAGTGGCGAGTGGCGAATCCGGTTGGGTGATGTTGTGAAATAAAGGGTGCTTTCCCTAAACGCGCACATTCGTTTCTAGTTAAGCGCACGGACCTGCCGGTACTTCGTACTTCGTAATTTGTACTTTCTCTGGTGAATAGTGACATAGTGAATGGTGAAATAGTTCGCCCCTCGCCATTCGCCCCTAAAGGAACCCCAGCTCCAGCTGCGCGGCCTCACTCATCATGCTCTTGTCCCACGACGGGTCCCAGGTGATTTCGACTTTGGCGGATGCAACGCCTTCCACGGAGGCGACTTTTTGTTCTACTTCGGGCGGAAGTGTTTCGGCTACAGGACACGATGGCGAAGTGAGCGTCATCAAGATGGTAACGGCGGCATCGTCATCAATGCCGATGTTGTAAATCAAACCGAGCTCATAGATGTCGACAGGTATCTCCGGATCGAAGATGGTCTTGAGCATCTCGATGATCTTTCCCTCCAGTGCGTTGCGTTGTTCGATGTCCATAGGTCGATGCTAATGTCGGTTATGATTGGGCCATGTATGCCAGGCCGTAGGTTTTCATTTGTTTTATCATGCTCGCCAATCCGTTGCTGCGGGTAGGTGAGAGGTGTTCACTCAAACCAATCTCTTTGATGAAATGTAAATCGGCTTGCGCAATGTCGGCGGGTTTTTCGCCATCGAGCACACGCACGATGAGGGCTACTAATCCCTTAGTGATGATGGCGTCACTATCGGCGGTGAAATGCAAGGTGCCGTCGTCGTTGCGCTCGGCATGCAGCCATACGCGCGACTGACAACCGCGAATCAGCAGCTCGTCGGTTTTTTGAAATTCTTCTATCAACGGAAGGTCGCGTCCGAGTTCGATGATGTACTCGTACTTCTGCATCCAGTCGCTAAACACGCTGAACTCTTCCATGATTTCTTGTTGCTTGCTTTCGATGCTCACGCGAGGAGGGTTATAGATTTTTTCAATGCGGCCACAAAGATGTCGATTTCTTCCGTGGTGTTGTAGAGTGCAAACGATGCGCGCACGGTTCCAGGCACGCCGTAGAAATGCCACAACGGCTCGGTGCAGTGATGCCCCGTGCGCACGGCTATGCCTTGCTGGTCGAGTAAAGTGCCTAGGTCAAACGGATGAATGTCCCCTACGTTGAACGATATCACCGCAGCTTTGTGTTCGGCTGTTCCGAAAATGCGCAGGCCATTGATTTCTTGAAGCTGTGAAGTAGCGTAATCGAGAATGTCCTTTTTGTGCGCTGAAACATCACTCCAAGAAAGCGATTGCACAAACTCAATTGCCGCACCAAAGCCAATCACACCGGCAATGTGCGGCGTGCCTGCTTCAAACTTGTGCGGCAATTCGTTGTAAGTCGTTTTTTCAAATGAAACGCTCTTAATCATCTCACCACCTCCGCGCCAAGGCGGCATGGCCTCGAGCAATTCGCGCTTGCCATATAACACGCCAACGCCAGTTGGTCCATACAATTTATGGGCGCTGAAGCAAAAGAAATCGCAGTCCATCGCTTGTACGTCAATAGGCATGTGGGTAACTGATTGTGCTCCATCGATGAGCACTTTCGCACCTGCGGCATGTGCTTTCGTGATGAGCATCTCGATGGGGTTGACAGTTCCTAACGCATTGGAAACATGGTTCACCGCAACGAGTTTGGTGCGTTCAGTGATGAGCGTATTCAGTGCTTCATCTTGCCACGTTCCGTTCTCATGAATCGGAATTACTTTGATTACAGCACCTTTTTCTTCCGCAAGCATTTGCCACGGAACGATGTTGCTGTGGTGCTCGAGCATGGAGAGGAGAATCTCGTCGCCAGCTCCTATGTTTTGTCTTCCCCAGGTTTGAGCGACTAAGTTGATGCCGTCGGTTGTTCCTGAGGTGAAAATGATTTCGGCTGTTTCGCGTGCATTCAACAGCGCACGTGTTTTCTCGCGCGTTTGTTCGAAGTGCTCGGTAGAGATATTTGCCAAATGATGAGCGCCGCGGTGAATGTTGGCGTTCGTTTCGCGGTAGTAGCGATCGATGCGCTCAATAACAGCAAGTGGCTTTTGCGTAGTCGCTGCGTTGTCGAGATACACGAGCGGTTTTCCATGCACCTGCTGATGCAAAATGGGAAACTGTGCGCGTATGGCGTGGATATCGAGCATCAGGCAAAAAGCAATTCGCGTTGGGTGAGTTGATCGATGACATACTCTCGCACGGCATCGTGGGTGATTTTGGAAATCACATCGCCGATGAATGCAGAAGTAAGAAGTCGACGCGCATTGGCTTCGCCCAAGCCGCGCGATTTCAAATAGAACAACGCTTCTTCGTCGAGTTGTCCGGTGGTTGTTCCGTGACTACACTTCACATCGTCGGCATAGATTTCCAGCTCGGGTTTTGTGTTCATCGTTGCATCATCGCTGAGCAAGATGTTGGCGCAGCTTTGAAATGCGTTGGTCTTCTGCGCATCAATCTGCACATATACCTTTCCGTTGAACACGCCCGTGCTCTGGTCGTTCAATACACCTTTGTACAACTCGTTGCTATTGCAATGCGGCTTGCGGTGATCAACGCGAGTGTGATTGTCTACAAACTGCTTGCGGCGCGGCATGTAGAAGCCGTTGAGGTTGGCTTCAATGTTTTGTCCGTCGAGAGAAATATTGAGTGCGTTGCGCACCCAACCTCCGTCAATGGTGAGGGTGTTGATGGTGAAACGACCGTTTCCAGCTATGCGAATGTTCTCTTCATTCATCAAAAACTGAGTGTCGTTTTCAAGTTGAATTTTATCCCAAATCACCGAGGCATTTTCCTGTACTTCGATGTCGAGCGTGCGGTTGGTAAAACTCTTTGCGCTTTCAGTTCCCACAAACGATTCAATGCATTTCACCTCTGCGCCTTGCATAGCGATGAGGTTGATGCGCGGTTGCGCGAGCACTTGTGTGTTGGTTACAACATGAATGAAGTGAACGGGCTTGCTGATGCGCGCGTTTTTCTCAACGAGCACATTCACCACATCGGTGCAAGCGGCGTCGGCATAAGCTTGAAAGAAGTGATTGTATGAAGCGCGTTGTTTTGCAAGTGTTGCTTCGTGCGACGCGTGAATGCCTTGTTCAGCAGGCAGCGTGGATTGCGCAGCGTTGTAACGACCATTCACAAAAACAACGGAGTATGCATCGAATCCGGGAATGAGATACGGCTGTATATCGCATGTTTCAATCACATCGTTTTTCACCCACGTCTCATTCGTGATTCGTGCCACGCGGGTGTACTTCCAATCTTCATCGCGCGTCGTCGGGAAATCCAACTCATCGAATTTAGATAACCATTCATTCGTGCATTCGTGGTTTTCCTTTAACCACATCATCCACTTCTCCTTAGCAGGACTCATTGTAGTCGTTTCCATGGCTTATGCGTTGGCTTCTGCTTCTTCTTTGATCCAGTCGTAACCGCGCTCTTCGAGTTCGAGGGCGAGTTCTTTCGTGCCGCTCTTCACGATGCGTCCTTTGTAGAGCACGTGCACAAAGTCGGGAACGATGTAGTCGAGCAAGCGTTGGTAGTGCGTTATCACGATAAATGAACGCTCGGGTGAACGCAATGCATTCACACCATTCGCCACAATGCGCAATGCATCGATATCAAGGCCGCTATCGGTTTCGTCGAGAATAGCTAGTGTAGGCTCGAGCATCGCCATTTGGAAAATCTCGTTTCGCTTTTTTTCGCCGCCGCTGAAGCCTTCGTTCACTGCGCGATTGGCAAGGTGATCTTGCAATTCAACCAATGCAGCTTTCTCCTTCACGAGTTTCAAAAAGTCTTTCGCCGCAAGTGGCTCAAGTCCTTTATGCTTGCGCATTTCGCCCACCGCTGCTTTCAGGAAGTTCATGTTGCTCACTCCCGGAATTTCTACCGGGTATTGAAATGCGAGGAACAGACCTTCGCGAGCGCGCTCTTCAGCAGGCATCTCGAGCAGGTCTTTCCCGTTGAATGTGACACTGCCTCCGGTCACTTCATAGTCTTCGCGACCTGCAAGCACCGACGCGAGTGTGCTCTTACCGGAGCCATTCGGGCCCATGATGGCGTGCACTTCGCCAGGCTTCACGTCGAGCGTGAGTCCGCGCAGGATTTCTTTTTCTTCGATTCGGGCCTGGAGGCCTTCTATGTTTATCAATGACATATGCTTATCTCTTCTGTGTTATGCTTCTCTCTGTGGTCGTGGACGCGCTGATGCGTGTCTGTGACCTCTGTCTTGTGAGCGTCACGCTGCGGTGTGGCAGTGTGTCTCTGTGAGGCGTGGACGCACAGCAGTGCGTCCTTACCTCTCTGTCTATCGTGCATCACGCTGTGGTGTGCTAGCGTGTTGCTGTTGGTCGTGGACGCACAGCAGTGCGTGCTTACCTCTCTGTCTCTCGTGCATCACGCTGTGGTGTGCTAGCGTGTTGCTGTTGGTCGTGGACGCACAGCAGTGCGTCCTTACCTCTCTGTCTCTGGTGCATCACGCTGTGGTGTGCTAGCGTGTTGCTGTTGGTCGTGGACGCACAGCAGTGCGTGCTTACCTGTGCTTTCCGCGGGTGGGCTCTTGCGATGCCGCGAGTCCTTCTCTGTCCCTCGTCCTTTGTCCCTTGTCCCTATCCCACACTCCCCTCCAGCGATATCGCCAGCAGCTTCTGCGCTTCCACGGCGAACTCCATCGGCAACTTGTTCAGCACTTCTTTCGCGTAGCCGTTCACAATCATCGAGATGGCTTGTTCTGTATCCAATCCGCGTTGCAGGCAATAAAAGATTTGGTCTTCGCCAATCTTCGAGGTCGTTGCTTCGTGTTCCACCTTCGCGCTGTTGTTCTTCACTTCGATGTAAGGGAACGTATGCGCACCGCAACGGTCGCTCATCAAGAGTGAATCACACTGTGAGAAGTTGCGGGCATTCGATGCGTTCTTATTGATCTGCACCAAACCGCGGTAGCTATTCTGGCTTTGACCGGCGCTGATTCCTTTCGAGATGATCGTACTCTTCGTGTTGCGACCGAGGTGAATCATCTTCGTTCCCGTATCGGCTTGCTGGTAGTTGTTGGTCACAGCTACCGAGTAAAACTCACCCACGCTGTTGTCGCCTTTCAATACACACGATGGATACTTCCAGGTCACTGCGCTTCCGGTTTCAACCTGTGTCCAGCTGATCTTCGAATTCACGCCTTCACACATACCGCGCTTCGTTACGAAGTTGAACACTCCGCCTTTGCCTTCTTTATCGCCCGGATACCAGTTCTGCACCGTGCTGTATTTGATCTCGGCGTTGTCCATCGCAACGAGTTCTACCACTGCGGCGTGCAGCTGATTCTCGTCGCGCTGCGGAGCCGTACATCCTTCCAAGTAGCTCACATAGCTTTCGCTGTCTGCAACCACCAGCGTGCGTTCAAACTGACCCGTGCCTCCTTCGTTGATGCGGAAGTAGGTGGAAAGTTCCATCGGGCAGCGAACACCTTTGGGGATGTAGCAGAATGATCCGTCCGTGAATACAGCAGAGTTCAATGCTGCGTAGAAATTATCGGTGCGTGGTACCACAGAACCGATGTACTTGCGCACCAACTCGGGATGTTCTTTGATGGCTTCGCTCATAGAGCAGAAGATGATGCCGAGCTCACCGAGTTTCTCTTTGAATGAGGTCGCAACAGACACGGAGTCCATCACAAAATCAACAGCCACACCACTCAATCGCTTTTGTTCTTCGAGTGAAATACCCAAGCGGTCCATCGTTTTGCGCATCTCCGGATCGAGCTCATCCAACGAGTCGAGCTGCTTCTTTTGCTTGGGAGCTGCGTAATAAGAAATTGCTTGAAAGTCGGGCTTCGTGTAATGCACATGCGCCCATTCGGGTTCGGTCATCTTTTGCCAGATGGCGAATGACTCCAAGCGCCATTGCAACAGCCACTCGGGCTCTTCTTTCTTTTTTGAAATCAGTCGAATGATGTCTTCATTCAAACCCGCCGGCGCTTTGTCCGACTCAATATTGGTGGTAAAGCCGAACTCGTATTCTTTCGACGTTACACTGTCCAGCAACTCATCTCCTTCGTAGGCCATATACTTGCGTGTTGCGTTTGTTAGATTGAAAAGCTTTCACCACAGCCGCATGTTCTGCTGGCATTGGGGTTTTTGAAAACAAAGCCTTTCCCATTGAGTCCTCCTGTGTACTCGAGTTCGGTTCCCACCAGATACAAAAAGCTCTTACGATCCACAACGACCTTAACGCCGTTGTCTTCAAATACTTGATCGCCTTCTTTCATCTCGGAGTCAAACGTCAATTGATACATCAGTCCACTGCATCCGCCGCCTTCAACGCCCACACGCACGAAGGATCCTTCCGGATGGTTTTCCGATTGAAGCAAGTGTGATACCTGCTGCTTGGCACTTTCTGCTACTTTGATCATCGTTTTTTGTTTTAATAACCGTCTGTAAGCCTTAACAGTTCAATTATTTTCAATCTATTTAGATTATTTCTAAATAAAATTTCAGGGACGCAAAAATACCCCATTGAAGGTATTCATACCAAATTTTTCGATCAGCAAATGACCTTATAGGAATATTATTCTGGTTAAAGATTCAGCCCAAAGCCCATCATCACTTGTAAGCGCTTAAATCTTTTTTCTGGCTGATGGCATAGGTATGCCTTTTCGGAATGGCATGCCGGAGGGGTGTTCATCAAGATTTGTGCTGTCGAACAAGCCCTGTCCGACCTAAACTTTAAAATCTATGTCCATGAGAAAACGCAAAATTTTTCTACCAAGCATTCTGGCAATTAGCTTTCTGCTGGTCTGCATCCTCGCTATTCATGCATGCCGAAAGCGCGAAGAATGGCCATGTGCAGACTCCCCCAAACACGAGATCCGAGTTGTCGAGCAGTCTTCCGGTCGTCCGGTCGAAGGTGCCTCCGTTTACCTGGTCAGTAAACCACAGGGAAGTGTTCCCGAAGCTGCATATAATCTGACGACAGACCAGTACGGCCGTGCGGAATGGGATTGTTCCTGGGCTATAACCCATGTGTGTTCTGATGCCGGCGAAAAATACTGGGACCAGTGCGGCTCAGGGTATTCTATTCAAGATGATTTCTTGATTGACGGATACTATGAGCTGAAGCCTAAGTCCTGGGTTCGTGTTAATGTCGTAGATGCGGAGCCTTTCAATAGTGATTTACAGGTTGCTGCATTCAGTGACTTTGACGACTCCTTCGAGGCGGAAGGACTAGTGCCTGGGGGTTATTACGATATACTAGGTGTCGTCGGTGGAGTCAATTCAGTGCTGCGGTTTCGATGCTTTGACAGCGATGGGGAATACATATCGGTCAACATGACCGAGGTTATTGTAACACCGGGTGACACTTCGGAATTCACCTACTTCTACTAGCAACAATTTCTTACAAGAATCATCTAAAAAAATCTTTACTATGAGTTTCTATTCAATTTGTGGGCGAAAGCTCACACTGGCAATGCTATGCCTAGTTGCGAATCTATTGAGCGCTCAGCTGCGCAATCCGTTCTCGAACTTGAATGTTCCTGTTTCACCAGGTAGTTTCTTTTTCCCCCAATCGTTCAACACTATCAAGATTCCTAATCCATATTCAGAAATGGATGTGTTGACAGCCTCGCAGTGTGCTACGCTGTTTATGTCGATGAGCCGCGCAAGTATGGACTCCACTCATGCCTTGACCGATTTCTCGGGCTTTCGCGAGCATAAAGACAGTGTAGCACACGGCATGGGCTGCATTTCTCTTGCATTGATGGATGTCATGTATTATGATTTTCGTTCTGACGCATTGTCGAGCGGCATGATTTATCGAGATAATGGGCAGTTTTACCATGCCCAAGGTTGCGACGAATCGCCATGCTTAGAGAAGGAAAGCTATGTGCTTTGGGTCGATGCACCACACATAGATGCAAGGATGTATCGTTTCAACTTAGGTGAAGGAAGTTGGATATCGAATTATGATAATCCTACTGATTCCATGTTCATTGATTTCGATGATGGTATAGGATGGAGGCCCCTGGTTGAAGGAGCGATTTATGAGGTGGATTATTCATGGGAACAGCGTGATCGAATTGTACGCTCTAGAGTATACCGCCATGGATCAAGCGTTAAGCATGCCGCCTGTCTATTGAAATTCTCGCCGGAGTATGAAGTCTGTGAGAATGTTTGGGAGCAGTTGCCGAATTATCCGCCTTGGGACTCAGACACAAACAATCCATGGGACGTTCAAATTTATTACGATGGACAAGAGGTATCTGGCCGAGCCTACACACTCACGAGTGCAGATGGGGAGTTTGATAAACCATTTTTGTTTGTTGAAGGAATAGACTTTGGGTTGGATCGCGATGGTCATCCCATTCATGATTGGATTCGACATGGAACTTTCGGCTGGTGTGAGTTTATGAGCGGGTTTCAGGATCCGGATGCGACCGATGATATTATTTATGGGTATGATGATTTACACCGCATGCCGGAACTCATTCAAGCAATTCGAGAAGAGGGTTATGATATAGTCTTGGTCGACTTTTATGATGGCGCCGGAAGGCTCGAACAGAATTCCTATCTCGTGCAGCATGTAATCAATTTATGTAACGAGTTTAAGTCCGGGACTGAGCCGCTTGTGGTTGCCGGCGCAAGTATGGGGGGCGTAATAACCCGCCATGCCCTTCGCTCCATGGAACTTAGAGGTGAGGATCATTGTACTCGCTTATGGATATCAATGGATGCTCCGCATGAGGGCGCTCATATCCCGTTGTCACTGCAACATGCTATGCGATTCAGTGCCGATCACGGTCAAGAGCAAGCGCAGTTATTCCGCGATCGATATCTTCTCCGACCCGCAGCAAGGCAAATGCTGGATGCGCAGGTATTCGGGGATTTGAACGACTACACCGATTGGTATAGTCAATTACGCGAGCTTGGCTATCCAGAGAAATGTAGATCGGTTGCTTTATCGAATGGACTTTCATCGGGCGAAGGTTTGAGTTATACCGATGATGAATTGATGGATTGGGAGTGTGATTTTTCCGGAGTAGTGCATTCGAAAATGCTGCTGTTGCCTGAATCGGGTGATGTATACCATGAGAGCAGCACACCGGGAAATCCCGTTATGGCACATTTCAGATTGCCCATAGTTGGCTCGGAGTCCGCGGGCGATGAATGGTATTATTGGTTTGGTGGTTTGACATTTGGTTTAATAGACCTTGTCGACATTGAAGAAGAAATTGTGTATGCGCAAGGCGAAGCGGTCAATCGTGACTATGCTCCGGGAGGTAAGCGCAGCACAATACAAACATTCGCTCTGGCGATTAATGAGGGACTCGCGCAAACAGAGGAGGATTTGTTTGGAGCCAATCTATGTGCAGATCTAACTCCAACACATTTCAATCCGGATCATTGTTTTGTTTCATCTGCAAGTTCCGTCGGAATACTGAACCCAAATCCCTATATCGATGTGGCCGAGTATGCATGGCAACACCCGGACGAAAATCACTTTGATGACACTTGGTTTGCGCTAGGGCACAATGAGAATCATACTGAGATAACCCAGCACAAGTTGAACGTGGTTTTGAATGAAGTACTTGCAATTGACGCAAGTGATTTAGATACTGCCATTACGGGCGCTTCCTTGAATGCAGGCGTTTTCAATTTTGGAAGACCGGAGTATGGTTATATACGAAGCGTGCACATTCATCAGGATGGTCAGGTTCATGTGAATGCCATGATGAACACTCATTTTAATCAGCCGCAAGATTATCTCAGCACTGATTTTCATTTTGAGGTGAAAACACTGCCATGTTCGCCAGAGATTATTTTAATTGATCATGGCGGCCTCATGGTCATTGGTGATGAATACGAAGAGTACCGAACCGGTAAATTGATTATTGGACGAGACTCAAGATTAATTATTGGAGCTGGCGGATTATTGGTTGTTCATGAAGGGAGCAGTATAGTGGTAGAGGAAGGTGGCTTACTAGAAGTGCTGCCGGGTGGAGAGCTAATCGTCAGCAGTGGAACCCTTGAACTGAAAGCCGGGGCGATATGTAGGTTTCAGGGTGTGGAAGGTGAGAGCGTATACCATGAGTTAGAACTGCAAGGAAATGACGCGCGATTCATACTCAGTGGAGGTGATGTGGAAATTGATGACTTAACCCAAGTTCAGCTTCACAATGAAGAGCAACCGGGAGGCTATATAGAGGTTACCTCCGGCATGCAAGGGACTATTTCGTTGGGTAATACTTCTTCATTAACGATTGCAGGTAGTTCAACTGACGAAGTTGTGCTACGAATTTCACACGGGGCACAGTTAAGTGTGTACGGAGGTGTTAACAGTGGACTTGTGCTGGCTGATGGAATGGTAGACTTAACTCACAACGGTAAATTGCAATGGTATGCGCCTGGGATGGCTCGGTCTATTCACTTCTATGCGAACGATCAGTGGGAGGCAGAAGGAAGCGAGGTGTGGAAGTGGGGCGATACTCCGGTTTTTGAAAGCTGTCGATTCGAACACGTGGATTTGCACACAGTTAATAGTAAGTTGTCGCTCTATGATTGTCAATTCGTAGGCCCAAATGCAGATGCCGAGATGCTCGAGGGAGCTTACGCAATCGCATCTACTTCTTTTCGCAATGCTAATTGCACAAGCTATGATTTGCAAGCCATGTCTGTGGTGACTGATTGCAGTTTCAGGCACAACTCCTCGTTGAAAGATTGGAGTAATCAAGAATTAGTTGTCCAGCGTTCGTCCTTCCTTGAAACGGAAATATCCTCAATCGAAAAAACGACAGGAGTTTTAGCCTTGCGCTGTTGTGACTTCGATGCGTGTGGTCCTGTAGTTGTCAATTATGCTTCATTGGACATGAGTACATTGTCAAATGGAGGGACCAACACGTTTCGCGCAGCGTATGATTGTGTAATCTTAAACGAAGCCCTCAGTTTGCACCTTGAAGAAGGGTTGAATGATTTTGATGGTTGCGATCATCGAATTTTTGAAGGCTCCATGGATACTACATGCACCATGTCTGATTGCCAATTTGAGATTATCGCAACCCACAATCATTGGGGTTATGACTATGATGGATTATCCACAAATGAAGGACTCATTTTTCCGGATCCGCAATCAGTTAGGGTTACAGCTTCCGGAACAGTCGTATGCTCGGGTTACGAGAGTGGAAATGCGTGCAGCATGAAATTGAACGATCAAGAGCCAATCCATCCTGTCACGTGTTTGACGCAAGTAAAACGGTCAAGTTCAAATGGCCAGGCACATATAGAAAAATGGTCAGAAGTTTTGAGTGGACTTAGTTCTAGCGAAGAAACCCTTTCTATTGAAATCTACGACTGTGAGGGTCGAGTTGTGGGCAGTGAAGTTTTAACGGCGGGTACTTTTTTTCAATGGGAGAAATACAGTTTATCGGCAGGGTTGTATCTCATTTCGGCGCAAGGTTTAAAAGGAGCATTTACGTTACGGCGAATAGCCGAATAGTGGTAATGGTTGGTTAGGTTGATTGGGCGGAGGCGAGCGGTCAAACGTTTGTCTCCGCTTTTTCAATGTGAGATGACCGTGCCGAAGTACTTTGAAATTTCAGCACGAGCTCTGTCGAGCATTATTTTCTCTTGAAGCAATGAATCATATTTGTCATCATCCCCAACCGCTATTTCCAATTCTTTGTGCAAATCCAGAATCAATCGCTGAATGCGTTTTAGCTTAAGCCTGAACACACAGTCTTTAGCAGCCTTGCGCAAGTGCATATCTTCTGTTTCCGGATAGATGAGGTGTCGTTGCCAATTTTCACTGAGGCTGTATGGGCTGATAAGAATGGCTGAAGATTCCCCGGAAATATCCTGATCACTGTGTTGCGTGAAATTCGTTGGCTGCGGAAACTGTTCCCTTCCGATCAGGTCTACATACTCTGTGTAGATGTTCGCATAGACAGATGATTCCAATATGATTTCATCTGACTCCAGATTACTGATGATGTATTCAGCCACAGAAACGGGATGCACTTCTTCGTGCCCGTCTTCATTGAGAATAGTGATGTCAATTGGTCGCTCGCCATAATGCAACAAAATGCGAATAAGATCTTTTTCCTGATGGTGAATGGTGAACTCCTCCACCGTGTTGTCCGGAATGCCGTCGGCTGGCACTTCATCAAGAATGGGCAAATCGGATGGCGCATCTTGCTTCTTCTCTTTCTTGAAATTCGAGAGAATAACCTTGTTCAGTTCTTGCAGCAACACTTGCTCATTCATGTTGAGCAAACGGCTGCATTCCTGCACATAAACTGAACGTGAAATGCCATCCGGAATCAACGCGATACTTTCCACGATACCACGTATGAGCGCCGCGCGCTTCACAGGGTCATTGCCTGCATCTTCGAGCAGGAGCGAAGTCTTGAAGGAGATGAAATCGCGTGCATTCGAAGAGATGAATGCTTGAATTTCTTCTGAGCTATGCTTGCGCGCAAAACTGTCGGGGTCGTCCCCATCAGGAAAGAGCAACACGCGCACATTCATACCTTCTTTCAGAATCATGTCGATTCCGCGGAAGGATGCTTTTATTCCCGCGCTGTCGCCATCATAGAGTATCGTGATGTTCGGAGTGTAGCGGCGTATGAGGCGTATCTGACCTTCGGTGAGCGATGTGCCACTGCTCGCCACCACGTTTTCGACACCTGCCTGGTGCATGCTCACCACGTCGGTGTATCCTTCCACCAAGTAGCACATATCGTGCTTTACGATGGCATTTTTCGCTAGGTGCAATCCATAGAGCACATTGCTCTTCACATACAATTCACTCTCGGGCGAATTGAAATATTTGGCAATGTCCTTCTCTGCTTTCAGCGTTCTTCCGCCGAATGCAATCACCTTCCCACTGATGTTGTGGATGGGGAACATCACGCGTCCGCGGAAGAAGTCATAAATCTTTCCGTCGCGCTCACGCGTGAGTCCTGTTTTTACCAGGTATGGAAGCTGATACTGCTGCTCGAGGGCAGCTTGCGTCATGGCATCCCATTTATCCGGACAATAGCCAAGTTGAAACTTGCGAATAATATCATCGCGAAAACCACGCTCGTGGAAGTAGGAAAGGCCTATCGCTCTGCCTTCCTCGCCATCGTGCAGTTGTTCCTGGAAATAGCGAGCGGCGAATTCGGTGACTACACTGAGTTGTTCCCGTTCACTTTTCTCCTGTTGTTGTTCCTCCGTTTGCTGATCTTCTTCTATGGCTATCTGGTACTTCGCTGCCAGCCAGCGCAAGGCTTCCGGATAGCTTAGCTTCTCATGCTGCATGAGAAAGTCGACCACGTTACCACCTTTTCCGGAAGAAAAATCCTTGTAGATTCCTTTCGCTGGCACCACGAAAAACGAAGGTGTTTTTTCATTCGCGAAAGGAGAAAGTCCTTTAAATGCCGAACCGCTTCGTTTCAAATGCACGAAATCGCCAATCACTTCTTCAATGATGGCGGCCTGGTAAATTTGATCGATGGTGGAGCGACTGATCATTAGGGCGAATCCGGAATTTTCGGGGATGTAAATTTAAACAAACGCATATTGCCTTGGTAGAGGCTTTTTTTATGGTTGTTATGGGTGTTTTTCCTTTATTTAGTGTTTCCACGACTAAATCACCTTTATGCCATTTACCACTACGGAATCCGCCATTCAGGCTATCATTGAATATTTTTCGCAACCGCCGATTAATTTGTCTGCCGAAGACGTTCTTTTCGATGCGATGCGAAAGGATTCAACCATCATTCATATCGAAACAGGTCATGTGCTATGTCGGTTGGGTGAACGCGCAGGTGATTTTTGGTGGCTTTTACAAGGGGAGATTGAGGCCACGATTCTGGATGATGAAGGACGTCCAATTACAGTGGGTCGTGTCGCATCAGGCAATTTATTGGGAGAATCTTCTCTGTTCAGAGGTGAAGAGGCTTTTCGTAACGCTACGCTGACCTCTACGACACCTGCCGTGCTGCTGCAAGTGCCCATGCTTGGTCATGTAAAGAAGGCTTTGGTGAAGTCACAAATTACGAAGTATTTTGAAGAAGTGCAGCGCGAGCGCATGCGTGAACAGTT
>JBIKSC010000172.1:0-5757 GCA_044348775.1 Flavobacteriales bacterium
TTCGTCGCTCGAAGAGATCGATGGAAAGGTGTTTCTACGATGTCAGGTTGCAGCAGAAGGCGGCGGCGAGGTAGTTCGATCGCTGCACCCCATATTACTCTATCGCCACGAGAACTCAGAGGCATCGTTTGCGTTTTTCAACGATATCAAAAACGATAAAATCGGACTGCTCAATTATCCGCTGGGCAAGCACTACCGCGAGAAGGATTTTTTCCGTGAATTCCATGAATACCTTCCGCTCCACGAATGGAAGAAATCGGGCAACAACGAGTTCTACCAACGCATCGAGGAGCTCACGGAAACCTTCAAAGGGCGAACGCAAGAACGCGCAAGCCTGGTGCAGTTTGTATCCGAAAAGAGCAAGGGCTATTGCTCCATTCAGGGCAATCCCGGTATTGGCAAGTCCGCGCTCATTGCACAGTTTTTTAAAGACCTAAAGGCGCATAAGGAGCTGAAGCATCTCACAGTAATTGAATATTTCATTCGTCGCGGAACACAGCAGGCGCAGGCTGAATACCTGTTCAACTACCTAATCAAACGCACCGACGAGGTGTTTCCCCAGGGAAAGGAAATTCGTGCCGAGGGAAAAATGATTTTCGATTTGCAAAATCAATTATTTTCCAAGTGGCGGATGTGGAATGAACACTGCCAAGGCAGAAAGCTGCTGTTTCTTATCGATGGTCTCGACGAGGGCACGGAAAACAACGTGGTGACTTACCTGCCGCGCGAGAATTTTGAGAATATACTATTCATCTATGGATCGCGCCCAGGAGGACATAAGAGCATCGACGATCTTTGGGGCACATTGCCGGTGGAGCATCATACCAAGTTGGAGCTAACCGGGTTGAGCAAAGAGGATATACGCGCGCTGATTTATGAAGTGGCTAACAAATACGAAATAGAGCGCGAAAGCACTTGGATTGATTCCGTGCAACAGCTCTCGCAGGGCAATCCGCTTTACTTGAAGCTGTTGTGCGATGCCTTGGAAAATAGAAGTATCGCCCTCAACGATATTGGTGCACTGCCCAAAGAGATTGACGAATATTATAGAGCCATTCTGCAGCGCTATGCCGCCGACCTCACCGATGGCGACGCCCTGCTTGCTGGGCTATATACATTCGCTGCAGCGAAGGATTACCTCACCATGGCCCACTTGGGCTTGATAAGCAAGCTGGGCGAAGCCACCGTTCAACGTATAGGCAGCACCTTGAAGGAGGTGCTATATGAAAATCCGCTCACAGAGGCGGTGCTCGACTACCAGCTCTTTCACGAAAGCTTCCGCGAATATTTGGTGAAAGAGAAGGCGTTGAAGATACAGGAGGCGGGAGAGCGCATCATTGATTTCTGTTCCGGCTGGCGCGAGCTCGAGGGCAGTTGGGAGCAGCGCTATGCGTTGGAGCATTATGCCGAACATCTTGCAGAGAGCAAACGCCACGAAAGGGCAGGGGAGCTCATAAAGTTGCTGTATGATAAGCCCTATGCCTCTGCGCAGAAAAAGGTGCTGAAGAACTTCAATGCTACTGCGGTGCTGTATCGACAAAGCTTGCTGAAGGCGAGCGAGCAGCAGCTATGGGACGACCAGCTCGAGGCCGCCCTGAGCCTGGTCGATCTCCACTACGAAGAAGCCAACGACGCCCCGCAGGTAGTGGCCATGGTCGCCAACGGCGAAATAGACCTCGCCCTCAAGCGCATCGAAAGTTTTGGTGGAGCAGATAAGGATGGTGTTGAGCGTAAGTTCATACTCTATATGCTCTGCCTTTTGGAACTCACCTTGCTCGAGAGTAAAGACAAACCTTTCCGAAAATCTGCCATAGAGCGTTTGCTATGCCATTTAGATGAGCATCTCCCCATAGATCATAGCATTCTGAAGTGGAATGATTTCTTTCCTTCTTACCTCATGTTTTCTATGGCTTGTGAATGGGCAGAACAAGGATTTGATTATCAGTTGGTATACAAGCGAACAGATTATTGGGAAATAGATTGGATTGCCAATTCCGGTCCCTATTCCATTAAACAGTTGAATTTGATGATTGTATTTGCTAGTCAATGTTATGATTTAGATTGCGGAATTTCCAATGAAGATTTTAGGATTAAGGCAATGAAAATTATCGCATTGGAACTTTTGAATCTAGGTAGAAAAGAGGAGGCTCTAGATTACGCGAAAAATGTTGATAAGCAGAAGGATACAAGTCAAATTTTGGAGGATCTTATCCCGGGCCTTGTGAAACTTGGAAATATCGAAGAAGCCATTTTTTATGCTAGAGGTATTTCTGATGATAATGACAAAGGGAGAATGATTGGACTAATTGCTGTGGAATTAGCGAAAATTGGCCGATTAAAAGAAGCACAAATCTTGATTGATAGTATTGGTAATTTTTGGATAAAAAGTAATTCTCTTCTCGAAATCTCTAACGAGTTAGTTAACACTGGTAAAGTGGACGATGCTTTGAGTTGTGCTATTAATATTGGAAATGATCGGCTAAAGTGTGAAGCTCTGCAGAACATATTTAGGACACATTCCAACGTAGGGAGTCTAAAAGAAGCTGAATCTTTGAAGTATGAATTGATTAAATGCGCTCGGAATATTGAAAACGAGAATTCAAGAGATGAAATGTTGAAAGATATCTCTATTGAACTCTCCAAGATTGGGGAGTTCGAAGAGTCAATTGCTATTACCCAGGATATTCGGAAAGAATTGTCAAAATGTAACGCACAAAAGGAAATTGCAACTGAGCAAGCACGACAGGGTAGGATAAGTAATGCTATTATTTACGCAAGGAATATTTCGCTGGATAGTGCTAAGTGTCAAGCCCTTAATTCTATTTTTTCAATTCTTTTTGATCAACGAAAGTTGAAGGAAGCGGCTTCTATACTTCAAGAAATCTATGACTGCACTCGAGGCATTCGAGATGAAATTTTAAGAAGTCAAGAGCTAACAGATTTGTCTTGCGAACTATACAGACAGGGTGATTTTAAGGAAGCGAAGTCGGTTCTGAATGAAGCACTTGAATTGTTATGTGTTTACAAGGGTCATAATCAAAATAATCTACTGCATAGTTTAGTGCTGCAATTAGTTAAACAGTCCAGATTTGAAGACTGTATTTATGTTATGGGATTTATTAATAATGATGGCCATAGGCAACATTCTATTGCGCTGATTTCATTAGAATTATTTAAGAATGGAAGAATACGCGATTCGTTTATTTTATTGAATAAAATTACCCACGCCCGCACTAAGAAGAAAGCATTATATGAAATTTTCAAAGTTCAATACAAAGATGATTTTAGAAGCTATGCAGATGCAATTTTAGAATATTTGATTTTTCCAAGGGGTCAAAATTTTGATCGCTTTAAAAGTGTTTGTCTTCATGGAATTTCTTGTAATTTCTGCGAGCTTAATGCGCTGGAAATTGCAATTATTATTTCAAATAATATTAGTGACTTAAATGAAAAAATTATTTCGTTAATGTCGTTTTATCGTATAGAAAGTAGTAGGAAAAATTCTAATATTGCAGATATGATTTTGCAGATTGCTATTAGTGCAGCCCATAGTATAACTACGTTTTATAAAAAGGCAAAGGCCCTTGAGTATATTTTTAAGGAGATTGTTGAATCCGATAATTTTAATTTAGCATTATCATTGGTTAATTCATTAAAACAAGATTTTGAAAAGAGTCACGCACTGAAATCAATATCAAGTGTATTGGCAAAACAGGGTAAATTGTCAGAAGCATGTTTGATGCTTCGAGAGGCAATAGAATTGGCAACCTCAATAGATGATGATTCGAATGATTTACCCACCGGTATGTTGAAGGAAATAACATTGTCCAACATGTTGTTAGAGCTAATAAGTCAAGGGTTTATAACGGATGCAAGAACAATTGCTGAAGAGCATGGTATTAGTGGTATGGAGTTGGAGTATTTAAAAGCTAAAATTGCGGGCTTCTATGCCAAAAGAAGTATGTTCGAGAATGCGAATTCAATAATGTTAGAGCTTGAATTTTATAAGGATAGGGCACTCCAGCTAGTTTCCGTTGAATATTTAAAACATGATCGAATAGAAGAGGCTCTGGCATCGGTTGAATTAATCGAACGCGAGGATGACAGGATTGATGGTTTGATTGCGCTATTCGCTGAGCTTGCAGAGGTGAATAAAATTGTGATTGCTGAAATGTTAGGTTTAAAACTCACGAAAATCGGCTATCGTCAATCTTGTTGGAAGAAATACGGCAATGCATGCACCAAAGTCTTTGGAGAGGATTTTTCTCTACAAAATTCACATGGTCTAAAGTCGAACGAGGATGTTGAGTTCTATTTGAAGGGTTGGGCTGAAGAAGTTAATGCAGCTGATGTAGATGAAGGATGTCTGCGCAGAGCATTGCCACATATTGTATCAGATTCACAATCCATTGAATTAGTATTGCAGAAGTACGCGGCAAAAATTTTGATTCAAGAAAGCCCTTCTCAAAATCTCACTGACCGCCTCAACCGCACCCTCAACATCCAATGGGCGCTTGATATCGCCGCACAGTTTCCAAAAGAAGAGAGCAGCGCCCGTCTTTCAACCAACCTAGATACTTGGCTGCATGAGATAGAGGATGAAGATGATAGAGACGATATAAAAAGCTGGGCAGAAAAAGTGAAAGATGGAAAAATGTTGGAGGAGAAATTTAGAGAAAAAGTGAAAAATATGAAATAACCAAAACCTGGCTCTAACAGTATTTAAGCAATATTGTCTAGCCGTCCCGATGTCTCGGGACAACACTAGGCAACATCGCCTACACGCAAACCGAAAAAAGATGGCAATATGTATCGATGAGAAATTCTATGTCCGGAACTCTAAAAATATCCATTCGTTTTTTCAATGATTGTGAAGTACGCGCGGTATGGAACGACGCAGAAGCGAAATGGTATTTTTCTGTTTTGGACATAGTAGGCATTTTGAATGATGAAATAGATTACAACAAAGTCCGCAACTACTGGAAATACCTTAAAGCCAAGTTCAAGAAGGAGAATAATCAACTGGGTAGTAGCACTACCCAGTTGAAAATCTAGGCGTCGGATGGAAAACGCAGGTTGACAGACACGCTGGATAGCGATGGAATCATTGCCTTAGCCAAACACTTTCCGAACAATAGGGCCATGAAATTTCCGGACTGGTTTCTATGCAGTGACAGTAGCATTGATGCACAAAGTAAGAAGAAGGCCTACACTTTCAAACGTCCTTCAACCATCTTTATTTATGCATAACCTTGAATGAGCTGTTGTTTGACGTTAAGAGAATTAATAGCCTCCCATTTTCTTTTCCTTCCTTCGATTTGATAAGCAAATGTAGCTTGGGTTAGTTGGTTTGCAGTCAGTAGAATTTGTTCAATCACTGGATTAAGTGGATCTAATAGTGTTCTTAAATCACCTTCACATTGATTCTTATTGGCGTTATCAGGCAGTCCTTGCAATCGTCTGGCATGATTAATTGTAGCCCGCAAGGGAAACCACATGCCATCGAATAGAAAACAATAAGTTATGCCATTAGACCATTTGATGTTACTTACTATGACGTGATGGGTCTTGGCTGCATCAATCATCGCGCGAAAAAGAGAATCTTCGTTTATCATTTCTTTTATATCTGTATTTAATTGTCATAAAAGTACAAAAAAGTGATTCTGCAACTGCATAGTTGTCCACGATACATGATAATCACGATTTAATTGAATGTGTGGTCTATTTCTCGATATAGACAATGTACGATTCCAATTA
>JBIKSC010000080.1:0-9984 GCA_044348775.1 Flavobacteriales bacterium
TTGCCTTCGTGAATGGAAAACTGCGCATACCCGGTATTCATATTCAGAGGAGGTTGGAGGTATGTTTCGTCGTTGGTGACGAAAAGCATGATTCCTTGCACCACCTGTGGAAAGGAAGCTTCATAAAGTTCAAGTCGTTTGACATCTTTCCAAAAGTCATAGCATCCAATATTCTGCGCTCCATGGTGGCCGAGCGTCATAAGTTCATCATTACCTAATACGGAAAGTGGTATCTGCTGACTCTTTGTTTTAAATTTTATTTCAATCGGGTAGTAGAAGCCGTCCTTTAGTATGACAAGATCAATGTATATGTTATTATCATCGGTCCAAGGATAGTTGGGAATCATACCGGCCGGGATAAGCTGTTCGACAAAAACCCGATCAAAAGCACTAGAGGTTTCAAACATATGAGCAAGGGCTATCTGTATGTCTTGCTCTCTAGTGAAATAAGATGTTCTGTTGAGCATTTCTTGCTCAATCATGTCTATAATACGTTGTCTCATATTTTTAGATGTTTAATTCTGTTATCCATTGTGGCAACTCATCTTCCTTATCTAATTCCTTCGCAAGCCTCTTTGAATGTTGAATTGACTCTATTGTGTCTTTATCATCCATCCCTGCCTCTGGGTCATCCTTCAGTGTTTCTGCTGCTTGGATATAGTATTGCAGAGAACTTGATAGGTCATGGACTTCTTCCATGCAGTTGGCAATCTGGAAGGGAAAGAACCATTTCGGGTTAATGCTAAGTCCTATCTGAAAATGCTCGATCGCCGCTGCCATGTTATTTTGTTGCTGATGGATTTTTCCGATGAAGTAATGATAGCGATGAGAACTAATTCCTACATTACCACCAACGCAGAGGTCAAGGCAATCCTGGTAATAACGTATCGCTTGTTCAAATTTTTTCTGTTCTTGGAAGCAAGCCGCTATTAGTTCCGTGATTTTGACTTTTTCTTCAACTTTTTCAATAAGGGGTAATATGTGCAGATAAGCAACCGCTGAATCTTCATATTCATCCAAATAGTAGCAGTTATCACCCAATAATTTGAAGTTTTCTATTTTTTCATCGATTGGAGTGTTTTGATTATTTGCAACGCACAGTTGCATAATAGTTTTTTTTGAATTTGAATATTCTCCAAGAAAATAATAGCATTGGGCGACATGGAATAAAATTCTAATTCTAATTTCATAATCCCCATTCTCCGCATCGAAAAGTGATAAGGCGTTCAAAAAGTAACGAAGGGATTCTTGAAAATTATCAGCAGCATAAAGCACACCTCCAATGTAAGAATTCTGATGCATCTCCCAATTTGAATAAGGAAGATTTTCAATGCCGTTTTTGGTTTTACATTCTAAAGCCAATTTATAGAAGTAAACCGCTTTTGTGAAGTTGCCTTTTTCATCATACAGTCTGCCAATTCGGTTTAAAAGGTCTAAATGAGTACTTGACCTCCCTCCATTTTTTTTGAAGTCAAAGTCAATAGCTTTCTGACAAAAGTTAATTGCGATATCAATCTCATCATTCTTTTCATGATAATAGGCGAAGTAGGATAGAATTTCTGAGTCTATGCAATTTAGTGTTTCGAGAATGGAATACCCTCTATCTAAAAGAATTTTGGCTTCCTCTAATCGGTTCAATCTTGTGAAATTATTGGCAATGGCGGTAATTGACCTAGCTGTCGAAGTGTGAATTTCACCATATTCCTCAAGGTCCAATTGGAGAGCCCTTTCGTAAATTTTGATTTTTTGAAGTATATCAGGTTCATGAATGGCAAGGTTAAAAATAAGCATTGCTTCAAGACTTTTATCGTTTTCATTGTTGTCATAATACTGTTTATAAGCCTTCTGATACAGTTCCTTCGATTTCGCCTCGTTGTTTGCTCCATTGTAGGCGGTGGCAATTGTATTTATTCTATTTGAGTTAATTTCGCTGTTACTGGATAAATAATCATCATAAATATCGAGAGCTTTTTCTTCATGATCATTTAAGGTATAATAAGCGGCGAGTTGCAATTGGAGTTTTTGTTTCAAATCATCTTCTAGACCATCAATCATTAATCCTCGTTCAACAATCTCTGCTAAGGCCATGTTTTCAGGATGTTCAATTTCGTCCATTATAGTTATGACTAAACTGAGGGGAGGAGATTGCGTTTTGCAAATAGTTGATAGATTATTGCAAAGTGAATTTCTCAATGCATGCATTTCTAACTGATCTAGCGTATCGATTACCGATTCAATGACTTTCCAATCACTTTCGGATACATTTTCCATTAATGGCGCGACAAAATCACTCGTTCCATGCTGTTTTAGATAATTAATTATGGGAAGAACGCTTATTTCTTCGAATAGTTCGCTTGAGTCAATCAATTGAATAATCAGTTCGATGTTTCCTGAGCGGCATTCCTCAATAAGATAATTCTCAAGTGCAGCAATTTTTAGAGTGTGTTCTGATTCGGCTATTTCTATAAGCGCCTTGATACCCGAGATAGCAGTTAATTGTCTGATCGATTTTCCCATCGAATAAAGCAATGCGCCTTCGACCGTGAATCCAATGCACACATTCATATCTTTAACATAGCGACTAATCCACCCTAAATTTTTCAATCGAGGATATGGGGCGTTTGCGGAATCGTTTATCAGGTAATCATGGAGTTGCGGGTGCTGCAGCGCATCGTCGAGCAAGATTTCGTTATTTCCGATGTTCCATATTTCAGCTGCCATAGCTTCCATTAATTGCTGTTCTTTTATGCTGAAGGTCTTGAGCCAGTCTTCCCAGATGTTTAGGTATTTTGCGTCTTTTTTGGGAAGTGCTTTATTGTGATAGGTCTCTAGAAAAAGACGCATCACCAGTGGGTTGCTGATGTGGTTGTAGATTGTCCGGTCGAAGCTGGCGAGGTCGTCAAAAGTGAATTGCGGCTTATATCGGTTTTTGTCCTTGGCGCCATAATGTTCCCAGGCCTCTGACATTTCCTTCATGTTCATCGGCGTGAGCCAAAATGCATGTGATGCCAAACCGCTTTCACGCTCTTTTTTGTCTTTATATAGTAATGACTCCTCTCGCTCTGAAACACGATATCGCTCCATATCGCTCTTGGTAGTAGAACGATTGGTCACCACTATTTTCAGCGAACCGTCATCAAAGCTTCGACTCAGTTCCAGAATCTCTTGCCAAATGCGTTCAGCTTGGTAGTGTTCATTTAATCCATCAAGTAGAAGTAGGGTTGGAGAGTCTTGCGTTCCTGCGAGTGAGGTATATGCTGATAGAGGCAGTTTGTCGTCAATGTTGAGCAAATGGGCGATTTGTGCGTTCAGTGTGTCTTTCTCCATTCTGCCTAAGCGGATGAGGAGTGAGGGCAAATTGCGCCCTGAATATTGCCGTTGCATTTCAACCAACAAATTGGTTTTTCCACTGCCAGCCTCGGCTGCGATGAAGAAGATGCTCATGCGAGCACCAATCCATTCGCGCAGCTTAATCTCTATTTCTTCGCGGGATACATATACGCCTGGTATGAACTTCTTCTCGGCTATCAATGTGTCGAGCATCCACTTATTCTCTTCCGCTATGCGTGACAGAAAAATCTCTTTCGAGAATGTTTCTGGGGCAAATGGAGTCTCCTTTTGTTTATCACGCAAGATTAAATTGAGCCGTTCAAGAATTTTACCGGAGGTTTGTTTGGTAGTACCCTCAGGACTGAAGAACTTTATAGTTTTACCTGTATACGATTCGTAGGCAAGGATTTGCTCTTTGTCTTCCTTACCCAATGAAACCTCTCCCGGTACTACAAAGAAGGGGAGTATGTCCATGCTCTCGCCTTGCGGATTTTCCATCCACACGCGCGCCGGAGTCTGGGTTCCTTTCTCGAGCATTGTGAGGTCACTCGACTGAAGGCGGTAGCTCTCGCCGTGTTCGTGTTTGAACATGGGGTAATGAGCTGTGAATTGCATTTGTTCCAGTAACGCGCGGAACATTGGGAAGTACTCGTCCCAGAGTTGCTGCGCTGCTGTTTCATCGAGCGTAAGTCCGTGCCCCAGGTATCGGTTTCGGAAGTTGATGAGCATGCCAATGGCTGTGGCCTCCTGTTTCTTAAGCTGCACATCACCATTGCTGTCGATGTATTCAATTTCACCTTTGTAAAGCTTGCGCTTGCCGCTTGTCTCTATCGCTTCGTAATAATTCGGCAAGTCCGAACAAAAGAAGTGATGCTGTTTTTCATTCAAATACTTCAGCGTTTCGCGGATGTATTGATTCCACGATCCAAAGGAAGGTTCGGCCAAAGCTTGCTGAAAAAGCGCCACCATTTTCTTATCCTTCAGCGGACTATTGAAAAATTCGGAGGCCGAAATCAGTCCGAGATATTTTAAGTAATTGAGAAAGGTATCCTTGAGCAAATTCACGCGCGTCCATGCGTGTTTTTCCGCAAGGGCTCTTTTCAACGGATAGGCGATAACGTAGGGGAGGGTTGCAATGAGTTGTTCGTCAGACTCACTTATTGATGATGTCTCCAAGACTTCTTGAAGCGGCTGTTGGCAAACGGGACAATTCATCGCCACTGGAAATGTCGCTTTCGAAAGCGCAATGGCGCAAGTGGTGTTTAGGCAGGTATAGGACATAGTACGAAAATACGAAAGGGGTCAGCCGCGTCCAATTGTCCTTGTTGTTCGAATGGATCTCGCGTCCCGTAGGCTTGTAATAGTTCAAGATTAGCCAACCATAACATTACGAGTAATCAATTCCCTTCTTGAACATGGAAACGTTTTACCCAACGCTATGATACTGGTGTAATCCAGCATGTTGGATTTGTATCTTTTTCTGTCAGATGCGTTAATTTTCAGTTGGGCATTAGCACTAACCAACTGATTGCTGTTCATCCCACAGCGAACGCTCCTAGCGGTCGTAAAAAAAGCGTACAGATATTTTGGGTTTCATCCTGTAATCTACTGAGTATATTGATTAAAACCGATAATTTTCAATGGTGCATAGGAGGTTTTCCCTTTAAAATTATAAAATTTTCGGGGCCATTCGCTATCCTGCGGAAAGGAATAATCAAATTGACAATCGAAATAAACAATGTCTCCGCCGTAACGCCATTGAGCGAGTCCGGGATTCCATGTTCCTCTTAGCTGAATACCTGTGGGTGATACTTCGAAACTAAGTAAACTGGTGGGGAAATCGTCATTCTCATTGGTGCAGTAGCTTTTATGAAAATCCATGATGTTGCCATTTATCGTCAGTTTCAGTTCTATTTCCGACTCATGATAATTACCATAGAATTGCTTATAAGTGAATGTTAAACTTGTGTCAACGAGTTGAGGAGTATCCTCCACCCAATCCATTTCTCTGACAGTTCTGCTTCTTCCGGTAGAATCGAGACACAACTCGAATGAACGAGAAGCATCGGGATGTCGCGGGGGTAATACTTTTATCATTTGGTTGTATTTGATTAACGAAGTTATTTGCCTTATTGCTAATGTCCAAGCCCCTTTGGCGTTGAGAATTAGATTTTACATCTCTTAATCTCGCAACATTTAAGTTTTGCGTCAGCACGTCGAAGCCACCTAGCAATTAAAGAAATTGTGTCACTTTCTTTATTAATGATCTTTAAAGCTCTGATATGTGATATAAAGTCCAATACTGTATAGATACCTAAGTTCTTCATCTTTTCGGGAATACGTCATATCCGGAAACAGATGCTCATGTGTGGGATTAATTAATAATATAAAAACGAGCGTAAACATCTCTTGGATTGTCCTAGGGGCATAGTTATCAAATATTTCATGTGTCTCTTCCCAATTTGGATACATTTCATTGGCACGGGAACATATCTGCTCATAACATGCATCAAATTCTTCAGATTCTGGTGTTACACGCCCGGATTTTTGAAAGAGAATCAAAGTACTCATTAAATCGAAAACTTGTGCAGCAAGACTGCGTTCGGACCAATGTGTAAAATCATTGATGATTACTATGAATGTATCTTTAATGTCAAAGGTTGCTTCTATTTGGCTTCTGCTCTCAAAGAACTTGCGTAAAAGCTCAATCCAGTCTTCATTCCATTCTGTGCCTGATTTATTGAGATCAGCTCGTATGCTCAATAGAAATGGTTCATTTAAAAGACTTTGAATTTGGTTTTCAATCTCTTCGGTGGTTGGTTTATTTGTCATAGGTTCTTTCTTTTTTGTGTTTTAATTAAGTGGCAACATGTTATAAGTATAGCTAGCTTGAACCGGAGCAATTTGAATTGAAGGCATTCTAATTAGTTGTTTCTTTCATTTCCTCTCTCACAGCCATGAGTAATTGCCCCATATGGTTTTGGCCCACCCATTCACCATTGACAAGTTTCGCACCCCAAAAGAGATGGCGTAAGCCGTTTCGCCTGCCAATGTCTTCAATAATCAATTCAGTTCCGGTATTCAATAAGTTTCGTTTCAAAAGAGTATGTTGATTGAATTTTAAAAGAAGGCACATGCGCATATTTTCAAGATCATCGGGACTCATAGGTTCAATAACCATGCGGTCTCGATAATCAAGTTGTTTTGCTTTCATTTTTGCACTAATTGGACTGGTTTGCTTGCGAATTTCCTCCCTTATTAAATCATCCTCGAATCGCAACGCTTGAAATAGAGCTTCACTCGTTCTCCAACGCTGCCCTTCGTATTCGATAGGAAACGGAGCCATGTTTCCTAACCAACCGAAAGGCAAACTAACTTTTGTGAATGTTATGGGCATAGGTTTTGATTTTATTGGTTTTAATGATAATTCTTTTCGTGCGCCTTATCCACTATCAAAATACATTTATCCAAATGAATGGTGATATTGACCAAAGCGACAATATAAACTGAAATGATTGAATAAGCAAATTGGTTTATTTCCTTACAAAAGGTTCGTCTTATCGGAATTAGTTTCGATTTATTGCACTCGTATTTTGCTCTTCCAATCGGTCAGCATGTAATCGAACTTTAGAGCACCCGCGGGAACCTTGGCCGCCATGCTAGGGGATACAAGGGGAGTGATAGGACCAAGTTGGTTTACTTCTTTTGTCCAAGCTTTCAGGCTCGATCCTTTGCCCCAAGTAGAGTATACGCGCACACCAGGATTGTTGGCGATAGTGTTCAGGATGGCTGTCGTATTGTATGACCGAGATACCTTTCCATTGATGATGGCGGTATCCTTATAGCCCTTGCCGGTAATGGTGTCCATGCGCTTCTCCTCAGCGGTTACCGAATCAATCACGTCTATGCAAGCAATCTTGTGTTTGCTCAGCAAATCGAAGAATCCTTCAGCATTCGGATCAAATTTTTCTCCAAAGATCTTAGAAAGCAGTGGCCACAGTTGATTCTTACTGCGTCCATAGTAATATGGAACGGCTTCACCGCCGGAGGGGTTGAAGGTTCCTAAGAACAAGTGCTGAACTTCCCAAGTTGGGATGTAGAAATCGGCTTGCTGAAACTGATGAGAAATTGTTTTCATATCGTATTGGATTTAGGTGTTTACTTTATGTGTAATTATTTTAATTGGCTCATTATTGATGTTAAACATCAACCAGGGTCTATGAAACCACTGGCTGAAATTCTATTCGAGCATACACGTTTCTCATCACGAGTTCTTTCAACCACATGTAACGCGTCTTTTCTTCGCCATTCACTTTCTTTACGCCCATGCGCATCTCGCTACGTAGCTTCTTCTTGCTACTCACATAATCAATAATTTTAGATCCCTCTTCTGAGTGTCCGATGATGATACAGCTCGCCGGGTAGTCGGGTAGGGGACTTACCACTTCTTCAAACCTTCTTTTGAACCAGCGTTCCTGGCCTTGAGCTGCGACATCACTCATCGAACAAGACAAAACATACACTTGATTTTTCAACGTTTTTACTGTACTCATAGAATGTATAGGGTTTAAATGGTTTGCGATTTTTTGGGGCGTAACTATCCGACGACCACACGGTTGTGATTCGGACGAGACAATGGAATAAGAGGGAAGGGTTTTAAGTTGTGTGGGGCATGAGAAAATTGAATATAATTAAAGTGGAGGGATTTGTCAAGTGTTGTTGAAAGATTTTTAGACGCGGCTGCCTACAATTCACCTTGTTCATATGTTTTTACTCGGCAATGACAGGCTTTTTAGGTTTTTCCATGTGCAGCCTCTTGACTTTTGTAAGGTGTTGTTGTATATTTTAATTCCTCTCCAATTAAATTATAAAATCTTACTTATTTAATCTTACTGCTATGCATAATCGAGTTTTCTAGCCCTGCTTCCCCCCCAATTTTCTCCAATCAACGGACGCCGCTATCTTCTAAACCACTGTCCCTCATTCCTCGTCCCTAACCCCAAACCCCATCCCTCGCCCATGAACCCCATCACCCCCAACATCGCTAACCTACACGACCACCAAGTAATCATGAATGCCGAATATTACGAGGCACAGCTTAAGCGCTTGGCTGTTGAAGAGAAGAAAATGGAATTGCAAACGAAATGGAAGTTCGAGGCACAGCAACAGCAATTCAAGCTAGATCAGGAACGCATTCAATTGCTGAAGTCACTACTTACGAGCGCTCTGAATGAAGACAATTGTTCGATTTTCAGCAATGAGACGAATGTAACTCCTGTTTTTAACGCGGATGAATGCGCATTCCTGCGCAAGCGAATTTTGGATATTGTGAGGCGGTGGAATGGTTAAGAGAGAATGGCCAGTATGCATTTTCTAAGCTAAGCCTGCTTTGCGATATCAATTGTCGACAGAAGGCAATGTCACTAGATAGTATGGTTTTTTTTTGTTAGATCGAATAGCGATTAGGTTTAAAGCCCCTAGTCTGCAAGTTCCGTAATAATTAGTTTTGCTACTTCTATGTTGAGAGAGTTCATCTCTTCTCGTATAACCTCTCCTTTGGGTTTATCACCTCTAGCAGTGTCAGGGGCTGAGAAATAACTGTAGATGTTCTGTCTTTCACCTCTTCCTGTTTCTCTCCATCCTTCACGAAGCTCCGTCTGGTATATCGATACGGAAGGATTGTTCGCATCTATTATTCGGAATTTGCAGTGATGTGCTATACCTGGGAAGCTTTCGAGTGCATTATGTATGTTCTGATGTTTTGAAAAGAAAAATACTTTTTCACCCATGGTTAATTGCTTTTGAAGGTTATCAATCGGTCAAATTTAATATTTTCCATATTTGAATCATATTTCCTCAATCAAACTTTGAAATTTTCTAATACCGTTTTCGTAAGCCCTAATATTCTCAACATCAAACCTCTTCACGTAATGCACATTCCAGAGATGAGAGGATGCGATGGCATTATTGGTGTTGCAATTTTGCTTAAATCCCAGCCAGTTATCGGCGGGTTTGTCCAAAGGGTTGGCTAATCCATAGTTTGAGATTACGGCAATCAAGTCTTTTTCGAGTTGTCGGAGGAGCGATTCGTTACTCACAGGAAGAAAAACATACTCAAGTGTATGCAAGTATTGCGATACTTCTAATTCCGTTGCGATGCGATTGTTCTTAGCACTAATAGCTCGACCTACATGCTTTCGAAAAACGGAGCTTTCCATATTACCGCTGCGATGTTGACTTAAACGCTGGCTGTTATTGATGCCTGTAATACCAACGCGAATGATCTTTGATGTCTTCGCGTTGGTCCGGAGAATAGCGGGGTCCAGAAATAGATAAAGTCCCTGTTGCTGGAATGCTGAAGGTATCGGATCTTCTAATCGGTTGAACCCCTGATTGATACTTTTCGAAGCTAAAGTATGCGTTGCATCGTAAATACGTTCTATAAGTGCTTGTTTCATAAGGTGGTGGAATAGTAATTTAAATGTTGTGAATGCGTAAGTAAGATTTGGCTAAGGCATTCTGTGGAGTTGTGGTTATTCAAGTTTTTCGAGAGCACGCCTATAGCCCCGACGTAGAGTTTGAAAATTCAATATAATAATAATTTGACCATTTGTCAAGTTAGAATGATGGTTTATTCAGAAGTGATTGCTAAGA
>JBIKSC010000219.1:0-4434 GCA_044348775.1 Flavobacteriales bacterium
TACGGATTACGGATTACGGATTACGGATTACGGATTACGGATTACGGATTACGGATTACGGATTACGGATTACGGATTACGGATTACGGATTACGGATTACGGATTACGGATTAAAATGATAGCCTCCTAAGGTATAGCAAATCCGTAATTCGTAATCCGTAATCTTAAAGGTCTGAGAACCTCGCTACGAAATCATCACGCTTCTTCTTGTTGTTGATGAACAAATAGCTGTACTTATTGCGGCCTTCATCGAAGCGGCGCTTGTCGTCTTTTATCTCACTCATTTTAGAACCGAACTCTTTGTCGCTGCTGAGTATGTTCATGATGCCCAACTTGTATTCGAAATAATACCAAACACTTGGGTCAATCTCAATATACATGCGCAATACATCGGCTCCGCGCTTCTTCTCGATTTCGATCTTTCCTTTTACATATTTAAAGAGTTGCTTCTTATCTATGCTGGCAATACCCAATTGACCTTGCGACTGGAAGGTTTCGTCGATGGGGTTCCATTTGAATTTAACGTCGGCCAAATAGAACGTGGCCAAAAGTTCATCCGGAATTTTTTTCATTTGTCCACTCAAGCCTAGTTCCGAAATGAGTTTATCGGACTTTTCTGTGCCCAATATTTCCACCAAACTCTTTTCGTACTTGGTTCGTGCAATGTCGACTGGTTGCAGTGTCGGCCACTTCTCGATTTGCTCGGAAATGTACTTCAATGAACCCTCGTCAATCGGGAAATTCACAACGGTTACGCCGCTCGTGCTGATAGCATCTTCTTTTGTTCTGTAAAAAACATCGCCCACATTGGTAAACTTCATCACACCGTAGTCGACGTTGAAATCCATTCGCCCATCGCCGTTCATTTCACAGTTCGATGTGTTTAGGGCGAGCAAATTACCGGGAAGTTTAGGCTGTTTGATCTTTTCTTTCGGTCCAATCAGGTATCGACCGGTTGCTTTTTCATGTGTGAGGAAACCTTCAGCTTGTATGATAGAACGATCACTCTTCTCTCGAATATCACTCAAAAAAGCAGGATATACAGTCATAGGAGAGTCGCCTGTTATCATCACGCCAACTCCGAGCTTGGTCATCGTCATGTCGCGAAGAGATGAGTCCACAGGAATGTAGATTTCTTCGGGATTAATCTCAGATCGAAACTTAAAATAGGTGGCGGGCATCAAATCGCAGTTGTGCAATATCCGAGCGCCACCGTCGAAAATTAGATAACGGTTGTTGGCATGGAGCTCGAAATCGCCGTAGTATTCGAATGCAGGGGATAAGAAAAACTGAGTTCCCTCTGCTATTTTTCCTTTACCGATGGTTTGATAGGAGGTGTCTACTTGAATGTCATCTAAGTGAATGACCTGTTCCTTTTTCTGTTCATCCACATACGTAATATCACCTGATGCATTGTATTCGCGTCGTCCCTTGATTTTGATATCCGCATTGTATATCTGGTGATATTGAGTGACATAGTTGCTGAGAATTTGCGAACGGGTTATTGGCAGCATATTAGCGAAACGTTCGATGGTAACTTTGCCGGAGTCGGGTGTAATCTTGGAGTCGGCCACAACAATGTACTTGATTTTCTGGCAATAGAGTTTACCTCTCCTCAAATCGAACTTAGCCTTGGGTGAAAGGAAGTTGAGCGAATCTTGCCCTTCGGCTACGGAGTAAAAGTTAGAGCGCTTGGCGTCTTCTGCTGTATCAATCATGAGATCGTCTCCGGATGGCTTGCGGTTCGATGAGAGGTCAAGTTCATCACGATCCATATACCACGTGAACTGGTCCATGTAGCAGACATATTGGTTGGTGGGGAACTCAATTTTGGTTTCCCCACCATTACTTTTGAAAATACCATCGCGGCGATCAAAGTCGACATCCGCATTTACGTTATCGGTTTTAAAAGCCAGACCTGATCCCAGTTCTTCTCCGATGCCTCGCATTTGAAACGAGGATGTGTCGGATAAAATCTTCCTCCGCGAGTATTTCATTAAATCACTGGTCAACTTAGCACCGCTGAACTCCATGAACCCGTTTCCGGTCATACCGGTTGGTTTCAAGTGCAGTGTACCTGTGAGGTTTGCTTCATCATTGAAGAAGTCAATCGGTTTGTCGATGCTTGAAATATCCAAATTATCGCGTTTGGCATGGAAGGCAAGTTGGGTGGAGTCGCTATGCGCTTTTGGCACTTCTACTTTTCCGCTCAGTTCTCTATTCGTGAATTTGTATGTCTTACCAAGCATGGAGTCGGGCAGGAAGGTGAACTCTCTTGACGAGGCAGAAGCTGTCAGATAACTGAAGTCTCCTCCTCCCTTTAAGCCTGAGTAATCAAGCTTCAGTTCTGCTGTAACTTTCGCTTTACCACCGTATGAAGGAAGATCTGCACCTGTCATACGCGTAAACCCGAGCGAATTATCCGCCATGAGCACCAGTGGCTCGGTGATGTCAGGGAAGATACCACCACTTACCAATGTGCCCTCAAAACGCAAATCCTTTTTGCTGAAATTGTCGAGCGAGTCAATGGTAAAGGGTTGCAGCTGATAGAAAAACTTGTCTTTTTTATAAACACCTTTCTGAATGGCAGGATCACTCCAATACACAAAGGATGTTTTGGTGCAAGTGAAAATGGGGTACTGCGGGTACGATCGACTGTGAAAGCCGCCCTTGTTGGTGGGGGCATCAACTTTCAGGTAGCCCTGAACGTCTCGAATCACACTCTTAACACGTGTTTTTTGCATTTGCCCGTATTGATTGCGCTCGAGCGATTCATCCTCAACGTAAATACGACAGGAGTCCACTTGAATCAAATCAAGTTGGAACTTATCGTATGAAAAGAAATACTCCGGACCATTGAACTCGAAATTACCCGCATTCACTCGTCCTCCAAAAATGAAATCACGGTTCTTTTTTAAGACGACTTCTTTATTGACCGGAATAATATTCACCTGCTGGGAGTCGGACAATTGAAAATTGTCAACTCCTTTTAGCATAAGATCGTAGTTGAGCAAACTCAACTGACCGTTGGGGCCGGATTCTACCTCGGTGCTGAATTGAATCACGTCATAATCGCGCTTGCCTATGTTGTTGTCGATATACCAATAGAGTTTTGGGCGAACATGAATATCGTGCGTGGTAATATTATAATCAATGAATCCTTTGTTGTTGAGGTCAATCAAAATGGTGTTTACCTGTTCTTCACTGTAGTTGTGATACCTCGATAGTTCCAGTGCCGAAAAATCGTTGCTTTTGATATGATCCGCATATTGTTTCAACTCATACAGTGGATGTGAGAAGGAGATGCCCATCATGGCGTCGTATCTCTTCTTCTTGAAATACGTATTGGATTCGAAAGCGGCATATCGTTGTGTGCTTCCTTCAAGGCTGCCCAACTTGATGGTTGGGTCGTCGAGGCTCCAGGTAAGTGCCTCAAAATACATATCAACGTTGTGATAGGTGTTTTGGAATGCGGATTTAGAGATGCCCTCATCGCTTCGCAATAAAATGAGTTTCCGCGATTTTCGGTCGAATGAGAAGTTGATATCAGGGTGTGTGATGGAGTCGCCATCTAGAATAAACATGATGCGCGCGTGAGACGTGTTGATGCGGTCGGGCTTAATAGCAAATTCAAGACTCTTGGCAGTGAAGAACTTCTTGTTTTCCCTATAAATCGTAATTGTGGCCGGCTCTTCGGGTGAGCCACTTCCAATTAGCTGTGTACCAGCCATGGTGAAGCCACCGTCGTAATCCATATTGGTATCAATGTTTTGGATCTGTAATCGCTTGTAGTATGATTCGAATCGCGGATAGGTTGCGGTTTCAGTTGTCTTATCGGCTAGAATCTTATCTGTCAGGCGCCCCTGCAAAGCCTGTTGAAAAAACTCCGTATGAAAAATCACCGAATCTGCACTGTAGGTGCTGCTTTTCAATCGAATGAAGTAATCAGCCATTTCAGCGTACGTTTTCATCGGGTCGAAACCTGCGCGCTGCCATGTTACTTTTCCTGCTTGTCCAACAAAACGCTGGCTCCCCGGATAGTAAACACCGGATGTTCCGTAAATTAAGCTACTATCACCTTTACTGTAACACTTCAAGTCCATAGTGCCAAATGAAACGGCCGGCACCGAGTCAAGCACAAAACGAAAATCGGATGAACTGCTTTGCCATTGAATCGTTTCGTTTTGGAAAAAGCTTCGGTCACGAAAGAGTAGGGCAGAAGTCTCCAACATTTCCGAAGTGAATTTTTTGTTTTTCTTGTCACTCATGACGCGCAACAGAACATCGCTCCATGTCATGAAATCGGCCTCCGTTTTACCCGATGTTGGAAATGCAATGAGGGCCTTGAGGTATTCATGGAAATCCGGAAATACCTTATTCTTATTCTTCAAGAGTGCGTCGAGCACATTATAGACCTGTTCGCGCTGGCCTTG
>JBIKSC010000220.1:0-4419 GCA_044348775.1 Flavobacteriales bacterium
GGTGCGGAAACCACTTCTTTCAAGGGTGATTTCGATGTTCTTTTTGAAGACCCTAAGTATTCAAAGTTTCTTCAATTGCTTATCTATATTATGATGACACGCGACAAGCAGCAACCTGTGCCTATTGCGTCATTCTATTCAATGCGAGAAAATGGTGGCAGTTTCGTGCATGCTCAGGACCTGTCTGAAATCGATATTGATCATGATTTTATCGATAAAGTGGAAGAGGCACTGGCGCGTTTTCTTAGTGCGCTCTATCTGCGCGAATCATATGAGCACAACAGCGTGGCTAAGTATTGTGAGTACTGTCTGGTAAATGCTTCATGAGATAATCACACCCTACTTTCTTTTCAGCCCTTGTACGGTTTTTTGAACCAATACATTTACTTCCGGACTGACGTTATAAACAACGATGAGTGTGCCATACAGAATACTTACCACCGCACCACGCAGGGCGATGTCGAGGTAGTGAATGCCAGTAGCCGGAATCATGCAGCCTATGGAATAGACGATTCCACCGATTGCCAGAACCTTCAGAAATGTCATGGAATAGGGCTGCATGTTGAATTTGATTTTGATAAATGCAAGACGCAGTAAATTGAAGAGCAGGTAGGTCAAGCAAGAGGCGATGCCCGAACCTACAATCCCATACACGGGTATGAGCCACAGGTTCGTCAAAAAGGTGAACACCACGAGCAACACCATAAATAGTGTGTCGTATCGATAGTATACGGAGGTGCCTATGATGGCGCCATTAGCACCTGTAGCAAGGTCAGCGAGGTAACCGATGCCCATGAAGAAAATGACATATTTGGCTATGGAGTATTCTGCAGGCATTAGGGCGAGCAGACTGTCGATGTTTACCCAAAGAGCGATAAGCAAAAAGAGGCCAATGATGAGTTGGTTGAGGCAAGACTGACGGTAAATGTGTTGAATATTTTTCAGGTCATTTTTTTTCCACGATTCTGAAATAACAGAGGCAGTGATTCGAATAATGGATCGTGCCGGAATTTGAATCATGCTTCCGAAATAGGTGGCGATTGAGAATATCCCGGCGGCAGCAAGACCGAGCTTGTCGTTTACAATTACTTTGTCAATCGAAGAAATCATCATGCCGCTTAAGCCGGTTATGACAGAGAAAAGCGCAACGTCGCGCATTTCCTTTTTTGTTTCCGGATTAAGAGGTCTATTTGGTTTTTTCCAATGCCATTGCTTGTTTGATATGAGCACACCAATCATGGCGAATGTCATGGCGCAGAAACTTGAAAAATAGATGAGTACAAACTGATCGAATGCCAACCAATTCATATGGTATGCAAAGGCGGCAACAAGAATCACTATTCGCAGCGCGACCTCTTTGATGAGAACACCTGCCGTTGAGAGAAAAAGGGCTCGTGTGTATGCATCGAGAACATTGAAAATACCCAGAAAGAATGTGAGAGGTACAAGGTAGTAAACGTTGTTGGCCAGTAGTGGTGATTGACCGGCATTACGAGCTATGTAACTGTCTTTGAAAATGAGGTAGAGAATGAGAAATAGTAGGGAACCTATTGCGGTAAAGGCGAGTGGATAAAACATAAATCCGCCATGACGTGTTTCCGGATTTCGAAAATGGGGAAACATGCGCAGCACCACGCCCGCCATTCCCAAATTGCTGAGTGAGCTACTTATCAGTGAAATGGAAATAACAACGTTGAGCAACCCGTTTTGTTCGGGGGTAAGCCACAGGCGGTTCATGAACCAAACCGTGAGAAAACCTAAGAACGCTCCAAAGTAGGAGAGCACGGTAGATTTCACGGCTTGTTTGATGATGATTCCCACGGTTATACTTTCTTAATCGATCATGTCCCACGAAAGTGGTTGACCGGCTTGAATGGCTCTTTTAGCTTTTTTACCTTGAATGTTTTCCCAGTGTTTGGGAGCTAGCCCGAGAGCGGGTCTTATAATTTTTAAATTTTCCTCATTCAATGTTTCTCCAACCGCTATGTCTTTGCCGGCGTAAATAGAGCGTTTGAAGAGCAAGCTTTTTTCTTCCACAGCTTGCACTTCCATTTGCACTCGACCCAAGGCCTGGTAAGCCTTGAGAGATTCATCAACGAGTGCTTTCATCTCTTGCGGTTCCATGCTAAACGCACTGTCTACCCCACCCTCGGCTCTGCTAAGTGTGAAATGTTTTTCGATAATCCGCACTCCCAAACCGACCGCCGCTAATGCGACACCAATGCCCATTGTATGATCCGATAATCCGATTTCACATTGCCAGCGTTCCCGCATGTGTGGTATTGTGAGCAGATTGGTGTTTTCAGGCGTTGCCGGGTACGTACTGGTGCATTTCAATAAAATGATTTCCTTGCAACCTGCCGTTTTTAGTACCTCGACACTTTCAGCAATGTCATCAAAAGAAGCAACACCTGTGCTCATGATAACGGGTTTGCCCGTGCGTGCCACCTTACGAAGGAGCGGGTGATGTGTGTTTTCGAAGGATGCTATTTTATAGAAAGGTACATGGAGCGTTTCTAAAAAATCAACCGCCGTTTCATCGAAGGGCGATGAGAATGCTTCCATACCCAAAGCGCGTGCTCGTTCAAAAATGGGTTGATGCCACTCCCATGGAGTGTAAGCTTGCTGGTATAGGTCGTACAACTCACTGCCTGCCCACAATGAGTTTTTATCATCGATGGTATAGGCGCCGCGCATCGTAATGGTGTCGGCTGTATAAGTTTGAAGCTTTAGCGCATGAGCTCCGGTTTGCGCGGCCGCATCTACAATCGCCAATGCGCGCTCGAGCGATTGGTTGTGATTGCCGCTCATCTCAGCTATGATATACGGACGGTCTAAAGAAGCCAGAAAGGACATAATCAATTATTCTGTCGCGCTAAGGTAGGTAACTCAGCGAGTATTAAGAATGCAGCTCAAGACGGAATAAAATCGAGTCCGAACTTTCTTCTGCAACCTGATAACCTCCGGATTGAAATGCTTTGAGAGAAGCAACATTGGTTTTTTTCACCCAGCCTTCCAGCTGTCTCACCTGTGGGTGAGCAACGCGCATCAAAATTGAAATATGGGTGAGCATCCATTTTCCCAACCTTTTTCCGCGAAAATCATGAGCCACAGAATAGCTAATGACGGCTTTCTTTTCAGTCATTCTTAAGCGTATCTGCCCGGCGGGCTTTTCTGAGATGGAATAGAGATAAAGTGCATTTTCGGGCGATGCAAGGGTGTCTTCAAACCATTTCACATGGTCATCCCAATTAATATCTGCCGTCTGATATGAATTTGCCCTGACATCGGGATCATTGGCCCATTGAAAATAGAGCTCTACATCCTCTTTAGTCGCACTGCGAAGTGAAGCATTTTTTTCGATCTCAAGAAATGCCAGTGCCAAGCGAAAACCACTTTTTCCATCAATCAGAGCACGCTGATTGTGGAGTTGTGAAATACGAAGGTTTTCGTCCAAGAGCCATTCTTCTAATTGCAATGTGACTGGTTCCGCTTCCAGTTTTTCAAATGAATCAAGCGAAAACCCGGCACCTGATTTTTGTAAGCCGGCTAATATCCCTCTCTGATTGGGAGCTGTGTAACCCGTGATGAGTGTGCAGCCTGCGGCGCAAGCTTCCAGAGAAATAGTGCTCGCAGGACAGATAACAACATCCGTTTGGATTAGAAGCTCTGTGAGTTGTTCGGTGGAAATATTTATTTGCAGAGATACTCGGTCGGGGAAGGCCGTTGTGAGTGTGTAGAGTTCTTCGAGATGTTTATTGAGAGTACTGGTTAATAGATTCAGTTTCACGGAAGGGAACTGCTTGCGAACGAGTCTCGCGAAAAACAAGGTGTAATTGTGTTCGTCGGCAGCTCCCATGCTAATCAGGAAATGCTTAGGCGACTGAATTTTGCGCTCGCGTTTGGAGGCTTCAAGTAATGATGGCCTCAGTAAAGCGTAATCAGCACCCAATAGAAGTCGCGTAGAATGTGCAGCTTGGTATGCGTCGGATTTAATACCGGGAGCATGATTCAGAATGGCATCGGCCACATGTGCCCAAGAATGTAAGTCATCGATAGCAACTACACGATAACCTTCTTTTTTTAGTAGCTGTTGGTGGAGAGTTTGGATGTGGTAGCCATCCAGCACCACAATGCTTTCCCGGTTTGTTGATTGAGCCAGCACTTCCAAAAGTTGAGCGACAGCTGTTTCTTCATCATTGCTCCGAATAATGGTCTTAAACGAAAAGCCGTTGTCTTCAATCCATTTATAGATGGTGTTGTCTGTTTCCTGAAGGACGAACGATATATCGAAGTAGTCGTGGAGCATATGAGCCAACGCCAGACAACGCACTACGTGTCCCATGCCTATGTCGGTTCCTCCATCACATCGGACTATTACCCTGGGCTTCATCGCGCAAGTTGTTCGGAAGGGAAAAG
>JBIKSC010000221.1:0-4403 GCA_044348775.1 Flavobacteriales bacterium
GACATTCTTGTCCCTTTTTTTATCGGTTCATGGGCATTCCCAAAAACCGATTTGGAGTGAAGCAACGCGCAACGATCGAGCTGTGCAGCGCGTTCAAGCGATTGCACAGGCAGATACACTTTTCCATGTCATTGAAGAAAGGGATGATCACATTCTTCGTTGGTTGCGCTATGGCGTCGAATCATTGAAGGTGATTAGTGCACAAGAAATCATCCCCCTTTCTGATGAGAACACATTGGAGTATTTTTTCATAAGGCGCGACACACTTCACACTTTGAGCACTCGGTGGAATCGTGAAGAAAACATGACGGAAGTTCTTCTTGTGCGTTACGATGAAACCGGCAAAGTCATCGGCGACGCAATATCGATTCACAAGCGCAATGAATCATCACAACCAAGGAATAGCGGTCTGCAGTGTATTCAATCACCGGACAGTACGCAAGTGTTGATATACTTCGACAAAGAAAATGAGCGACAACAAACCGAGGGTATTTATTTTAAATGTTTCGACTTACAATGGAGTTTAATTTGGGAGAAAGAGCTGCGACTGCCGCCCTCTCCGGATATTCTTCAGGTACACCATTTCCTTGTCGACAATTTTGGTGGTGTTTATATGATGAGCGGGCGCAAGCCGGTAAAAACGACTTCCGATTGGCAGCGTCCACAGGGGGGGCAATACGTGGTTTATTACTACAATCCCGAACGCAACAAACTGAAACAATATGACATCAGCCTGAAAGACAAACAAGTCATTTCCGTCGATTTCCTGCTGAATGAACAACAGGGGGTTATAATCGCCGGCTATTACTCCGAAAACTTTCAAAACCAAGCAGCGGGTACGCTGATGTTCGCTATTCAAGCCCAAGGTGGTTCCATCTCATTGGCCGGATACACGCCCTTTTCCAAGGAATTCATAAAAGAGATGAGCGGACGCGAAAAAGGGACGCTCGACGAGTTTTACCTCGATCATTTATACCTCACCGAAGACGGCTCCGTGATTTTGGCAGGTGAGCAATACTATGTCAGCAGATCAGTATCGACCGATCCTACCACCGGACGACAGCTTGTGGAATATCGCTATAATTATGATGACATCATGCTTTGTATGATGGATAGCACTGCCCAGCATGTTTGGAATACCCGCATACCGAAGCGCCAGATGACATCGATACTGAACGATCCGAATTTTTCGTATGCCTTTACCGCTGACGCTGAGGGGATCGTCATCACGTTTAATGATGATAGCGCAAACAATGAAATAGAAGAGGATAGAAACCGGAATGAAACCTCGCTATGGTCAGGTACTAAAAACTCCGTAACGACTCGGGTTGCAATTGCTTTTAACGGAGCTCAAACACGGCGGACACTCATGGACAACAACACTGAGCGGCTGTTATTCAACCCATTAATGACAGTATCTGAACCTTTGTCGCGCACCTTACTCGGCTTCGACGATAGACGCACCTATAAGTTTTGCCGTTTGCAGTGATGTTTTTTTCGAAAGACCGTATTATATTCGCACCCCCAATTGACGGATTGGGTGCATTGCCTAGGTGGCGGAATTGGTAGACGCGCACGACTCAAAATCGTGTGTCTTCGGGCGTGTGGGTTCGATTCCCACCCTGGGTACTCTTAAAGTAATGCCGCAAAGGCAGTTCATTTAACCAAAAAGACCGTTTACACTTAAACCATCGGAATTCCGGTGGTTTTTGTTTTTTGGAACTATTTCGTTTGGTTCCATTTCCAAGTTACAGAAGCGCGCATTACTCTGCCCGGCATAGGCACGAAACCGCTTTCAATGTAAGTTTCATTCAACACATTATTTACATCGACAGCCACATCGATAGCATTGAATGTAGCGCCCAGTCTCAGATCATAGACCTGATAGCTTTCAGAGTTGATGCGTTCGATGTAACGGGAAACCAGTTGCACGTGATAGCGAGAGAAGAGGCGGATTCGAGCCTGCGCAACTAACTGATGACGCAGATGGTTCAGCGCGTATTTGCTAAAGGAAGTTGTGTCGCCCAATTGCCCAAACAATGCCGTATGAGCGATGGATACGCTCTCCAGTGCAGTCTTGGAGGGTGAATCAAAACGATAGCGAATACGGCTATCAGCGCCGGAAATAGTAACAAGTTGGAAATTCTCCGGCATCCATAGATCGTCTTCACTGGCACGAGTGTAATCGATGAAGTTGCTCGTGCGGCGAATAAATCCGCCTGTTTGTGCCTGCAGCTTGTTGTCATTCCACTTCAAGCCCAACTCCGCATTGAGTGCTTGCTCCGGTTTAAGTGAAGGATTACCTTGGTTTGCCCTATCGGAGTAATACAAATCGGTGAAGCTCGGGTTTCGGCTACCCAGGCCTAGGTTTCCGAATAAGCGCAGCGCTTGCGCAAGTGGCGTGCTGAACTCCAGGCCGGGATATACATTCAAGCCAAATACATTACTAAATTGTGCCATTGCGCCAATTACTACCACTGTAGAGTTCTCGAACATCAAACGTTGTTCGCCATAAAAACTGTGGTAGAAGCGATTGTGATGACCAAGGTTATTGCTGTGAATAACCTCAGCTCGAGACTCATACCCTCCACCAAACTGCCCTGCTCTATTGGTTTTCGAAACATGTAACTCTGCGCCGGCAGCCGTATTAAAGTGGTTGTTGCGATATACCTCAGGCTGCTCACGAATAAAAATATAGTCATCGTGGCTATAGCGCATATATACCAGCGGCTGCACATTCCAGCTGCCAAACTGCGCGCGGTATCGTGCAGAGCTGTATACGGTTTCGGTAACTTCAAATGCATTAACGTCGAATGGGTAAGCGTAATAACCATTGGCTCCGGTTTCATTTCGGACAATACCCGCAGCGAGATTAAGCTGCGACTTCTTATCGCCCAAGCTCATACTTCCCCGATATCCCAAGCGTTGTTGCGTATTGGAAGAGTTGTATCGATAGCCCTCTGAGTCGAAATAAGATGCATCGATTTGATGGCGCTGGGTTTCACTATCGTTTTTCCAGCCCGCACTCAACCTGCCACCGGCCTGCAGATAGCTCTTCACAGAGTCGCCTTCAAGAGGTGTGTTCATGCCCATCCACAACTGAGCTACAACATTTTCAGAGGCTGGTTCACGTGTTACGAGATTGACTGCTCCTGCCAATGCATTAGCTCCATAGATGCGCGCTGCAGTTCCCTTAATAATCTCAATGCGTTCAATTTGCTGAATGTCGACCGGAAGATTCATCATGAGATGCCCGGTTTGCGCATCGCGCATGGGTATGCCATCGATCAAAACAAGAACCTGTTCGAACGTGCTTCCCAAGATGGTAAGATCGGCTTGCGCGCCTTGCGGGCCGCGCTGACGCAAATCAACCCCAGCAACCCAAGTAAGCACTTCGGCGACACTCTGAGCAGGCAAAGCAAGAATCTCATCGCGGTTAATTACCTGAATGTTCCGTGGTGCTTGCGCGAACGGCAAACCCGAGAGGCGCTTCTCCTCAATTGTGATTTCTTTGAAAACAGATGCAGTATCTGTTTGAGCGAAAATCTCCAAACAGGCCGCTGCCATCATCATAAATAACAGGTTTCTTTTCATAGCGCCGCGAAAATAGTCAGCATGTTCATCTTAAAAAACAAAGAGCGCTTTTGCTTACCTTGCGCTCTCAATAGAAAAACCTATGGCAAAAACAACGAAGGCACCTTCCAAGTTGAAATTTCCTTTTCAAAAGAAAAACTACCAACTCCTGCTCATTGGTGTGGGCATTATTTTGGTCGGCTATCTGCTGATGATGGGAGGCGGAAGCGAAGACCCTAATGTTTTTGACCCGTCTATTTTTTCGTTTCAGCGCATTACGTTAGCTCCCATCGTGGTGTTGTTGGGTTATGGCTTTATTGGTTATGCCATCATGCACAAACCCAAGAATAACTCCGAAGCATAACCACGGCACGTGTCTATTTTTCAAGCCATCATTATTGCCATTATTGAAGGCATTACCGAGTTCTTGCCGGTGAGCAGTACCGGTCACATGATCATTACGCAACATCTGTTGGGTGTGGGCGACGATCCATTTGTGAAGGCTTTTATTGTGAACATACAGTTCGGCGCAATACTCAGCGTTGTCATACTATACTGGAGTCGATTTTTTCAAAGTATAGATTTTTATTTCAAGCTATTCGCAGCGTTTCTTCCCTCTGCGATTCTGGGTGTATTGCTCAATGACCTCATTGATTCACTGCTGGAAAGCCCGACAACGGTTGCAGTGAGTTTATTGCTCGGCGGTGTAGTGCTGGTGTTTATAGATAAGATCTTGAATCCTTCGAAAGAAGTAGTTGTCACGTTTCCCAAAGCTTTTGTGATTGGACTTGCTCAATGCGTGAGTATGATACCGGGTGTTTCGCGGTCGG
>JBIKSC010000038.1:0-15448 GCA_044348775.1 Flavobacteriales bacterium
TCAACACATAGTAAGCACTGAAAAGGACATTCTCAGGAAAACCTGTTAGGGAAAAACCACTGCCGCTGACATTAAAAGGAGCATCTACCACAAACGGAAATTCTGTTCCATTGATATTTACATATAGAATGGAAACTGTGCAGCCACCGTCGAACGCGAATACAAAATCAACACCCGGAAGTAAGGCGCCATTTGCATCTAGCAAACAAGCTGCCTGAGATGCATTCAATAACAAGTTGCTGCAAGAACCGTAGGTGCAAGAGCCATTATCCACGTTCGCAAATGAATCGTAATTGTTAGCCGAAGGATCCGTACAACCGAATATATCATACGTACAAGAGCCGTTATCTACAGTCGCAAATGGATCGTAATTGTTGGCCGAAGGATCCGTACAACCGAATACATCATACGTGCAAGATCCGTTATCTACACTCGCAAATGGATTGTAATTGTTGGCCGAAGGATCCGTGCAACCGAATATATCATAGGTACAAGATCCATCGTCAATAGTGGCGATAGGATTAAAGTTGTTTGCAGTAAGATCGGTGCAACCAAATACATCATTCGCATTGCAACCGTTGTTTGGAGGCAATTGACCCAAACAAACTGCGTATGGGTCGTTAGCAGGAGCGCCTGCGATATCACCGCAATCATAGCCCCAAGTAGCACAGTTAAAATCTACCGGTTGTCCTTCCCAGTTATAGGTACCATCATCAGCGAATGTATCGCCAATCCAAGTGAGAACACCCGCGGTATGCGCTGTTCCAGCGCAGTCACAAATCAAATCGAATGTGCAAGAGCCGTCATCTACTACCGCTGCAGGGTTGAAGTTATTTGCCAATTGGTTTGTACACCCTTCCAAGAAGACACAGGAACCATCATCGACTGTAGCGTCAATATTATAGTTCAGTGCAGTTGGATTTGTGCAACCAAGAATGGCATCAGCGGCAACCCAAGTTACGGTCAAATCACCGCAGATGGTGTTCGATGTACAATCAAACTCATTGATTTGTAGCTGCACCAGTCCAGAATAGGTGGCAGTCCAAGTAATCTCGGCTGCTCCACCACCGCAAGGTGCAGAATCATCATCATATGCAATGAAATTTCCCTGTTCATCGCGCAACGTCAGCTGCGAATCCCACGGTGTACCACATGAATTGATGTAGTAGGTTTCGCCCGCCACTACATTAAAAAGATAGAACTCACCGCCATACACACAACCGAACGTGGCAGATTGTCCGGGGCCGGCAGGAGTCAAATCAAAATCATAGAATACTCCATCATCGGGGCATTGTGCTGATGCAGTAATCGTTGCCACCGTAATGAGGAGCAACATCCACAATTTCTTCAAATTAGTTAATGATTGTTTCATGGTTAAAAATTAGTGACGGCTAAAGTAAAAACACAAGCAGGTATTTGGGTCCATCAACCGATATAAATTCTTGACTGTTTTCATCTTAGCTCCATTATTCAGCGGAAGTAATGAGCTCGCCAAAGAAAATTGCAACATATCAATTCCTACAATACCCAATTAACTCGTAAGTTTTGGTTAACCGGCAAGTTGCGTCCATTCGAAAACATTTAAAAAAAAAAGCCCCCCCGTAATCGGGAGGGCTTTTTTATGCTTGCTGTTTTCGTTTATTTCTGAACGATTACAGTAATGTTAGATACAGCGTTGTTACCAACTACCTGCACATGGTATGTACCTGCCGCAAGGGTAGTCAAGTTGAACTGCTCAGAAGAACCGGCAGTCATCAAGCGCTGCTCAGCCAACTGAAGTTTACCTGTTTGATCGAACACACGGATCTGCTTGTTACCAGCTTCGCCACGGTTCACCAAGGTAAGCATGCCTGAAGTTGGGTTTGGATACGCTTCAAAGTTCACTGTAGCAGAAACTTCGATTACATTCAAACCACAACCGTTACCAGGAGGCAAGTTACCACCACAAACATCGTATGGATCTTCTGCAGGAGCGCCTGCGATATCACCGCAGTCGTAACCCCATGTAGCACAGTTGAAGTCTACAGAATCACCTGGAGCCCATGTGTATGTGCCATCATCAGCGAAGGTGTCACCCAGCCAAGTCAAAACACCAATGGTGTGAACAGTGCCATTACAGTCACAAATAGTAGGATCCTGTGAGCAATCTCCTATTGAGAAATTAAACACGTCACTCTGAGTTCCATCAGACAATACATAGAATGCTGTGAATGATGAATTCGCAGGGAAACCTGTAATTGAGAACACGCTTCCGCTTACATTATCAGGAGCAGCCACGTCGAACGGAAACTCAGCACCATCGAGTGTTATTGTGATAGAAGCTACTGTACAACCACCTTCCAATGTGAACGTGAAGTCAACACCCGGATTGAGTGCGCCAGTGTTATCTTGCAAACATGGTGTCTGCTCAGCAGTAAGAACCAGGTTTGTACAAGAACCATACGTGCAAGAACCATCGTCGATAGTTGCAGCAGGGTTGTAGTTATTCGCTGTAGGATCAGTGCAACCGAATACATCGTATGTGCAAGAACCATCATCAACAGTAGCATCGGCATTGTAGTTATTCGCCAATGGATCGGTGCAACCAAATACATCATTCGCATCACAACCATTGTTTGGAGGCAAGTTACCGCCACAAACATCGTGTGGATCTTCAGCAGGAGCGCCTGCGATATCACCACAATCGTAACCCCATGTAGCACAGTTGAAGTCTACAGGTTGACCAGCCCATTCATAAGCTCCATCATCAGCGAAGGTATCACCCAACCATGACAATACACCAATAGTGTGAGCAAGACCTGCACAGTCGCAGATCAAAGGATCTTGTGAGCAATCGCCCACTGAGAATTCAAACACATCACTCTCAGTACCATCAGATAGTACAAAGAACGCAGTGAAGAACGAATTCGCAGGGAAACCTGTCAACGGGAACACGCTGCCGCTCACGTTATCCGGAGCTACTACATCAATTGGGAACTCAGTACCGTCAAGTGTCACCACGATAGACGCTACTGTGCAACCACCATCCAATGTGAAGGTGAAATCCATACCCGGAACCAATGCACCGGTGTTGTCTTGCAAACATGGAGTTTGCTCAGCAGTAAGAATCAAATTCGAACATGTACCGAATGTACAAGAACCATCATCGATGGTAGCATCCATGTTGTAGTTATTAGCAAGTGGATCTGTACAACCAAGTACATCGTAGGTGCAAGAACCGTCGTTGATAGTAGCATCTGCGTTGTAGTTGTTAGCGGTTGGATCGGTGCAACCGAATACATCGTTTGCATCACAACCGTTGTTCGGAGGCAAGTTACCTAAGCATACTCCGTTTGGATCCTCAGCAGGAGCACCTACTACGTCACCACAGTCATAACCCCATGTAGCACAGTTGAAGTCAACCGGCTGGCCATCCCAATTGTAAGCGCCGTCGTCAGCGAAAGTGTCGCCAATCCAAGACAATACACCAATCGTGTGAGCAGTACCTGCACAGTCACAAATCAAAGGATCTTGTGAGCATGGAGCAGTAGTAAACTCATACTCCAAGCTTGGAGTACCGTCAGTCAAAGTGAAGTAAACAGAGAATGTTTGGTTCTCATCAAAGATGAATGAAAGCTCAGTACCTGAAACGTTGTCCGGAGCAGTCAATGCTACAGGGACTTCAGTTCCATCAATCACAAAAACAAGTTGATCTGCAGTGCAACCACCTTCGAAAGAAAGAGTGAAGTCAACCACTGGTGTGAGAACGCCATTATCATCAGGTTGGCAATATCCTTGCGTGATGTTCAAAGCGAGGTTTTCACAAAGACCGAATGTGCAAGAACCATCATCGATGGTAGCATCCATGTTGTAGTTGTTCGCAGTTGGATCAGTACAACCCAATACATCGAATGTGCAAGAACCATCGTTGATAGTAGCATCAGGGTTGAAGTTGTTTGCCAAAGGATCGGTGCAACCGAATACATCATTCGCGTCGCAGCCATTGTTTGGAGGCAAGTTGCCAAGACAAACACCGTTTGGATCTTCAGCAGGAGCACCTACAACATCGCCGCAGTCATAACCCCATGTAGCGCAGTTAAAGTCTACTGGTTGGCCACCCCAAGTGAAAGCTCCATCATCGGCGAACGTATCGCCAATCCAAGATAGAACTCCAATGCTGTGTGCAGTACCTGCGCAGTCGCAAATCAGTGGCTCCTCTGAGCAGTCTGTCAATACAAAATCGAACACATCGCTGGCTGTTCCGTCGCTAAGCACATAGTATGCGCTAAAAGCAGCAGCGTTCGGGAATCCTACGAGTGAGAACTGGCTTCCGCTAACGTTGAATGGAGCTTCAATCGCGAAAGGAAATTCTGTTCCTCCGAGGTTAATAACCAACGTAGCCACGGTGCAACCACCATCAAAGAAGAAGATGAAATCGGCGCCGGGCTCATAGGTCTGCGCTGTTTCATCCCAAATACACGGCGTTTGATTCACTTCCATGATGAAGTTGCTGCAAGTGCCGTAGGTACATGATCCGTCTTCAATGTTCGCAAATGGGTCATAGTTATTCGCCAATGGGTCAGTGCATCCGGCAATGTCGAATTCACAAGAACCATCATTGATTGTAGCATCAGGGTTATAGTTGTTAGCCAAAGGATCGGTGCAACCGAACACATCACTAGAGCCACAACCGTTGTTTGGAGGTAAGTTACCCAAGCAAACACTATTCGGATCATCAGTAGGAGCGCCATCGATATCACCGCAGTCGTAACCCCAAGTAGCACAGTTAAAATCTACCGGTTGGTTTTCCCAGTTGTAGGCACCATCATCAGCGAATGTATCGCCAATCCACGAGAGAACACCCGCCGTATGCGCTGTTCCAGCACAGTCACAAATCAAATCGAATGTGCAAGAGCCATCATCAACTACCGCATCCGGGTTGAAGTTATTTGCAAATTCATTGGTACAACCTTCCAAAAAGACACATGAACCATCTTCGACTGTAGCGTCAGGGTTATAGTTCAGTGCAGTTGGATCTGTGCAACCAAGGATTACATCACCGGTAACCCACGTTACCGTCAAATCACCGCAGATATTGTTTGCTATGCAATCAAACTCATTCATTTGAAGCTGTACCAATCCTGTATAGGTGGCAGTCCAAGTAATCTCGGCTGCACCTCCACCGCATGGTGCAGAATCATCATCAAATGCAATGAAATTGCCGAAGTCGTCGCGGAGAGTAAGCTGCGAGTCATACGGTGAACCACATGAATTGATGTAGTAGGTTTCGCCCGCCACTACATTGAAAAGATAGTACTCACCGCCATACACACAACCGAACGTGGCAGACGCTCCGGGGCCGGCTGGCGTTAAATCAAAATCATAAAAGACTCCATCATCGGGGCATTGCGCCGATGCAGAATAAGTCGCAACTGTCATCAACAACAGCAACAACAATTTGTTGAAATAGGTAAATGTTTGTTTCATGGTGAAAAATTAATGGGCGCTAAAATAAAAAGCCGAACCGCTACATTGTACGTCTCTTGCCACAAATTCCCATTTGCATTCGCGGGAGTTCATAGCTTCATTTTCAGCACTATGCAAGAAGTTGTTTATAAGTTAGCTTTCACACTGCGCTTCGATTTAACAATTTCGCACTTCCAATATTCACAGTATGCAATCTGATAAAGAGTCTTTAACACTGTCGCGCACGATTCACTATGTCAAAGAATTTCATGAAGCATTCAGAATTCCCGTTCGTCATGCGCCGACAGGACTGCTGAGTGAGCAAGAGCTTACTTTGCGCTATAACCTGATGAAAGAAGAAAACGAGGAGTATCTTGAAGCTGCGAAAAATGGCGATATCGTGGAAATTGCTGACGCCCTGGGTGACATGCTCTACATTCTTTGCGGCACTATCAACGCGCATGGACTGCAAGACAAGATAGCTGCTGTTTTCGAAGAAATACAGCGATCGAATATGTCGAAACTCGACGACAATGGTGAGCCTATTTACCGGGAAGATGGTAAGGTTTTGAAGAGTAGTAATTACTTCAAGCCGGATATTCGTTCCATACTCGATAAGTAATTATAATTGATACCTCACCTGAATTATAGAACTCAGCCAATAGTACCAATTCTCGCTCATTGAGGTCTGTGTAATTTCTCCCACACCATCATCAAGTAAGTCTGTTTGCATGCTGCTCCAGCTCAGCATTTCGGGATGATGGAACATATCAAGAGGGCTCATATAATTTCGGTTGCGGGTGGTTACTGCTCCTTCCAGATGGATACCCCAGCGGCCGCGTTCGGCACCAATTGCACACTTCAGCTCTACAATCGAAGGTAACTCGGGGGAAGAGACCGGATCCTGCAGAGTCATTGTTAGCAGTTGTCCATTACCTGGATTTGTTTGCTGGTAGGTATAACTGCTCCTGTCCATTTGTCTTGAATATGCAAAACCGGGCTCTGCATACAATCGAAATTGCCGGAACTGCAGCGAGTATCGCCATGCCAAATCAACCCTCAAACGATCGACACGCAAAGTACTTACCTTGTATAATTGCAACGGCACCGTCGCTTGCATGTCATTCTCGTAACTAACCGATGGTGAGAGGTCATGTTCAATCAGAAAATAACTATCTTGATAAACTTCCGTGGAATTAACCGATATCGGGTTTGTCCATGAATCAACCATTCGATAACCTAGAATATAATCGTGATTGGGACTTACCGGCAAACCGGCGAAATAATGCACCCCCAACGAGAATCCCTTCACACCCTTGTCGAAACGAGATGATTTTATCTCACCGCGATATTTCATTCGGCTGAAAACAAATCCTGCGCCGGCAGCAGGGGCTTGATTCACCCATTGAACGCCGGCGGAAGATTCAACATGAAAAGAAAATCTCTTCGTTGGCCGAGTGTCGATGGGTAGTTCAGACTTTGTGCGCAGCTCAGTGGTTACTGCCGGTTGACTTTCCAACCACGTTGCGTATCCACCAATGACCGCACCGGTTTCGACACTTATAAGCTTTGCTGTAACTCGCCATTTGCCCGCTTGATTTACTAACGACCCTGTGACAATCGCTTCTGCACTGACCAGCTTACCCACCGTTGCGGCCTTGTTCTCATCAAACAAGGGGCTCGAACTGAGCCTTTGTTCATCCATGACGCGATCTGTTGCAGCGCGATCCACTATGGTAAGCTCCGAATTACGAACTGCCATTTGTATGCGTAACTCTTCCGAGAAGCTCTTTGAAAAAGTCGTTACCGCTTCGCCTTCCATGAAATCAAATACGGCGAGTTTCAAAGCGCCGCGTGCAATGGCTTGCTGCGCCAATTCCTTACCCAACAATTCAACCTCTATTTCATGTGCTACTTGAGAGTGTGTGATAACCGATTGAAAGCATGTTGCAAGCAATATCCATATCCATTTCATGGATGCAAGTTAATCTCAAGTACCTAAACATAGTCTGAACATATATTTGCAACCTGTGAAGCCTACTGTCATGCTCTCTGTAAAGAACTACGCGCGTCAACTATTCATATCGTTGAACTGGCCCATCACGCGTAACTTGAAATATGACATTCTGACTAAAAAAATCTTGCAGCGTGAACTAACGAGTAACTCGAACTGCATTGATATTGGTGCTCACAAAGGTGAAATTCTTGATTTGTTCATAGAGATGGCACCGCAAGGTCATCATGTGGCTTTCGAACCAATTCCCGACTTATACCAATCGCTCCAATCCAACTACAACACAAAAGCCCAAGTATATCCATACGCGCTTAGCAACCGAACAGGAAATATGCTGTTCAATGTTGTAACGGACGCACCGGCTTACAGCGGCTTGCAACAAAGGAAGTACAAAGTAAGCGCACCCAAAATCGAACCGATTGAAGTTGAAGTTCGTCAACTCGATGACGTGATGAAGGATCGCAATTTCCATATCAACCTTATGAAGATAGATGTGGAGGGTGGAGAGTTGGATGTTCTGAAAGGATCTTCGGGGATTCTAAAGACAGACAAACCGCTATTGATATTCGAGTTTGGAAAAGGGGCATCTGAGTACTACGGCACGATGCCTCATCATATGAAAGAATTCTTAGATGAATATCACTACTCCATCTGGACATTGGAAGACTTCTGGTCGAGTAAATCACCGCTAGATACCTCTAAGCTTCAGTTAGCCTATGAGAGCGGAAGCGATTACTACTTTGTAGCGCGCTATTCTGTCAATACGAATTAATCGGCGCGAAACGTGAAGGCTCTTTTCGCTTCCGATTGAAAAATGTAGACACCCGGAGGGAGAAGATTCCTAGTCATTTCATTGCCCCATTCATAGTGATCATTCACGATTTGTCCCATCACGTTGAATAAGACCCCTGCTTCACCCAAGGAAGGAGTTTCAGACTCTTCGATTCCAACGGAAAAACAGGGTACGGGATCCGGTTCAATCCATATCTCTGTCATATTTGGCGAGGTATATCTCAAAAGGACCGCCTGCCAATTTTGAGAAGGTGTGGGTTGAAATGAGCCGCACATGACCAATTCGTTATTAGGCCACAAGACACTATTAAATTTTGCCTTGTGTTGGCCTGTGAATTCAAAGACTCCGGTGAAATAAAGATCAGCATGCTTGCGCACGACGCGCCCCACTTCAATTGCATTGTCAATCTTGGAACCAACAAAAACAATTCTGTCGTTAACACTTACACAATCGTTGTAGATAAACTCAAATTGTTGAACTTCTACAACATCTAAAACAGAGGAGTTGTCAAGGGGTAATCTTGCTTCAAAAGACTTAATGCCCTCATCAGAATATACCTGCCCTGTACCGAAGATAAAATCATTGGCTGTGGAGAGTGCGGATAAACTGCGATCAAACCCATTGGGGTCATCCAATGTTCTTACCCATTCGATATTACCAAGCAAATTGAATTTCCAGATAGTGGCAATCATGGTATCGCTGATAGTCTGATAGCCCCCTGCCAACCAACCATCTTCCAACAACATAATGTCTGCACAAGCATCCTTACCGGAACCTCCGATGAACCATTGGTTCAACAAAACGCCTTGTCCATCAATATGTAAAACCACTCCATCCTGATCACCATTTCCATCACTATATGTGCTCCCGCAAATCAAATAGCCACCTAACGGATGTGGAATTATTTTTCGGGCAAAATCCCAATCATCACCGCCAAACGTTTGCTGCCACATCAAATCGCCCTGAGCATTAATCTTCATGGCTAGCATGTCATAGCTTCCCATGCCTGTGCTGAGCGTGTAGCCGCAAACTAAAAAGTTACCGGACAAATCCTCTACGATACCCAAACCCCAGTCGGCATCAGAATTTCCGTAATTACGATTCCAGAGACAATTAAGGTCTTCATCAAAAGCGGCTACAAATACATCGGTGCTGCCGGTTTCATTACTACCGGTTGTCCCGAGCACGGTGTACCCTCCGCCTGAGCGTTGAATGACTTCACTGGCTTCTTCAAAAAAAGCACCACCGAAAGACTTCAGAAAAACTGTATCAGATTGGCCAATTGCACTCTGATTGATCAAAATGAGTATGCCCAGAAAGAAGGTAGTCTTACTTGTCATGATAGCCATTAATTTATTTCATTGATAACCGCCCTTAACTTCACCAAGCGCTCCATCATTTCCTCCAACAAGTCAAGCTTGAGCATATTGGCACCATCACTTTTAGCGACTGCCGGATTAGGATGCGTTTCGATAAACAAACCGTCGGCGCCAACCGCAATTGCCGCTCGCGCCATTGTTTCAATCAACTCAGGGCGACCACCAGTTACACCACTCGACTGATTGGGTTGCTGCAGGCTGTGTGTGCAGTCCATAATAACAGGTGCAAACTCACGCATCGTTGGCACACCTCTAAAATCGACAACCAAATCTTGATAGCCGAACGTGGTTCCACGCTCCGTTAGCCAGATACTTTGATTGCCTGTTTCCTTCACTTTATTGACTGCGTGAGCCATGCTTTCGGGTGAAAGAAATTGACCCTTTTTAATATTGACTGTTTTACCGGTGCGACCTGCAGCATGCAACAAGTCGGTTTGTCTGCACAAAAAGGCCGGTATCTGAAGGACGTCCACATATTGCGCTGCCAACGCCGCTTCCTCCGCGGTGTGAATATCTGTCACAACTGGTATATTGAATCGATCGCCTATCATGCGCAATAACTCGAGCGCCTTCTCATCGCCAATGCCGCTAAAACTATCGCTTCGAGAACGATTGGCCTTACGATAGGAAGATTTGAAAACATACGGAATCTTCAAACGATCGCTTATTGCACAAACTTTTTCAGCGACTTCCAGCAGCAGCTCTTCACTTTCCACCACGCAAGGCCCGGCCAGTAATATGAAGTTTCCGCTCTCCGTATATCGTAAGTTATTTAGCCCCATTGCTTTCATCGCCCATTAAAAATTTTTACCCAGATTAAAATAAACGCTTCGGCCTCCGGTGCCGGGAAGGATCCATCCTTCCAATTGTGTTGCACCCGCCCTCAAAAACCAAGAGTTAGTGCTGAGCCATTGCACATCTGCACCAATAGCAAATCCGCCATAACCGCCATAACTGACGCGCTCACTCAACCACAATCCCTTTCCTATAGCGTGCGATAAACCGGCATAAACGAGCGGCACTGCGGCAGCGTTCGGCTTGAATGAAACGCCGGTTTCCCAATAACGGTTCCCTTTCCACTTGTGCAGATAACGCAACTGTATGGTAGCCGGAAGAGCCTTCACCATTGTTTTCTGCACTCGATCCGTATTGAGTGAATCATTCCAATCAGGCAAGGAAAGAGAGTCCAGCTCACCACCCAGCCAATCGGTTGCATCAACGCCTTCCCAATTCAAGCTTGAGTTCAGTCGATACTGTTCGCTGAGGTCATTCCATGCAACAAACCCCAAATTCCGGACACTCAGGCCAACAAAACCGTCGCCATTGTCGAGAAGAAGATTGTAATCAAAATCCAGACAAGCGCCTATACCGCTTCCATTGGCCCATCCATTGCGCGTAGTGTCTGAACGGAAGTAATCACCCGAAACTTGCAGATTCAAACTGTCGCCAATACCCGATGTATACAAGCTTAATTGGTCTGCATGCAAGGATCGATAAGACTGACCTTCTACCAGTGAAAGGGTTACACCACTCAATGTTTTCTTGTTGAAGAGGCCAAAGCCAAATTTTTGCCACGCCTGACTTTGCATGGAAATTGGCCCTAGCTCCGTTGATAGCGCATCATCATTGGCGTTTCCACGATAAACCAATTCAAAAGCGTTGGGTTGAAATGCAACATAACCATGATAATGAGTGCTTAATGCAGCCCGCAAACCAAGATTGGGTTTTCCAAAAAGCGTATCGCGAAAATTGAGTAATTCGAGTTGTGCATTTACGGCATAACCTACGCGAGAATTTTCAGGCATATTCTTCCATAAATTATCGATATGATCTCGCTGAATATGCCCACCCAACAATGATTTCTGCATGAAACGCACATCGACGGAATTGGAAGCAATCCCCCCCTCTCCACTGACAAATGCCATCATGCTTTTACTTTTCCAGGCGGTATCATTCGTCATTAAAAGCAACGAAGGCACCTGAGCCATGGCACAAGCGCTCACGAATAAAAAAGATACATGTACAAGGTGCTTTAGCATACTCATTCTCCGTATTGAATTGTGTACGTACCATCCAGAATCAGCTTGAAATCAATAAACTGATTGACATATATACCCACCGGTGAAGGAGCACCCGGTGTTTGAAGTACTACATCAATGAGTAAAGGATTTGCTTCATGAATCTTAGACAATATGTCTTGGCTTGTCGCTATGGTTATCCATGATTCGGAAGGCGTCGGCGAAGAGGATGTCGTCGTTGGAACAGCCGATTCTATATCAAGATTTTCAGCAATTGTTACACGAGCACCATTCTCAAGAATGTAAAGACTGGCTCTAGCCCCCAATGGAAAACCATTCTTTATCCAAAGCATAAGCTCACCGTCAAAAGGAATGTCCTCTTCATCATTCGTTAGAAACAACGTATCGGTTAAATGCAGGTTCTGCGTGCCAAATCGCAAAGGAACATCCATGATGAGATTTGCTTCAAGTGCATCATCGGTATAGATGAAGTCGTTTCCATCCGAAACATTTCCCAGCGGGTTCACAACCACATCCCCCTTCAAATTGAATTGCGTAGGAAGATTCTCAAGAAACAGGTCCAAATTACTGTTCGAACCATCCACATCAAAACTGTATTCGTAAGCGTTAACCAAACCACCGGCATCGTGCGCTCGGGTGATGTTAATCGCATCATACAATGTTGGGTGCTCAAGCACAACCGTTGTTAGATTAGTTTGATTGTAGTTACTGATCTCATCAAAATCAATTTGTGCATCAACACCTACAGCATTGCGGACATTAAACTGCATGGAGGCTCCATCCAGATTGAGCGTTCCTTCGGGCATCGCTGCAAAAGCTGAAAAATCAACTTGCTCATCCAAGGCATAGTGATGAGTTCCGAAGTAACCGCGTGCGTAGGCAATCTTGGGTTCGACAAAAGAGAGCTCTAATGCGATCTCATCGCCAAACGAAACCTGAGCCGGTTGTGTAGAGTTTGGATCTACCACAATGTTGAATGAAACGAAAATTCGATTGAAGGAACTACCCGACTCGCCTGTCATATCCAATTCATAGCCGGCCAGATCAATGACACCTTCCGTGATAAAATCCTGGCCTGAAGGCGGTGGCGATGTATTAATTACTATGGTTTGGGGTTCTCCGTTCATTTTCAATCCGGGGATATCAAGTTCACACTTCAAATAACCATCAACGGGTGAAATCAAACGATACTTCAATTGTCCGCTTTTGATGTGTACTTCCTTTAATTGGGCAGAAGGATTTTGAATGGTAATCTGTTGAGTCGGCTGGATAGGCAATGTAAAACCCGGTTGGAATTCTCCCGTCAGAAACAAGGGATATTCCTTTACTATGGTTGTATCCGGAATTTTGATGAGGGAGTCCAATTCAAAATCGGTCAATGTTTCCTCGAACAAAAGGTGCCACAAACCCGACTCATCAGCATAGAGCAAGGAATCTGAAACGATGTTATCGATGGAGAGTTTTCCGTAAGCCAATGGTCCGCGAATATCACTGTCCCATGATGTTGGCTCTCGGCGTTTGCAAGCAAACAATCCAAGAATCAAGAATAGCAGCAAAAACCACCTGTTATTATAGACTTTCATTCTTTCTCCTTTGTACTCTTTTGATGCTCAATATTACGAGCATTTTGATAGAGCCTGAAATACGTAATTATCAACATCAGTGCGATTGGAATTGAAGCCACATGCAATGACTGAGGCAACCATGCAAATGATACCAGCATGGCTATCGTAGCCAGCAATTGCATGAAAGCCGCCAACCGCACGAAGTTTGGTTTCCGATTCAAGAACAACAACAGCAAGTTGATCGGACTAGCCCACAACACATTCCAGTTGTATTGGGTTGTGGTATGATCGGTCAGGAACCAGAGAAATAGCACCAGCAAAGAGATCAAGCCCGTAACACCGAGCAGGATTGCTTCGTGCAGCATGAGGTTCTTCTTGACGTTTCGGCGGCGGTAAGAAAGAGCGGCGTGCACAATCAACCAAACACAAAAAACGGTCAGAGGCGCGAACAAATAGTCTATTTCAAATTGCGTTCTATTCGGCAGAATTTCAATCGGCCTGCCACACACTAGCTGTCCGCTGAGCTCTGCCATTTCGAATTCTCGCATCAGTGAATCAGGCAGGAACATGAAACCGTAGTCACCGATAACTCTGTCACATGGCTGTCCGAGTGCGATATCGATTCCGAAATCGCTCCAGGGTTGAAAGTCCAAATACTTCTGAATGGCCTCCCGATAAGTTGTGCCACGCTTACAAGGATGTTTGAACGACACCTCGTTTACAGACAAAAGTGTATCAAGCGATACATACCGAAAACCCATTGCATCGGTTGGCTCAACAGCAGCGGCACGAATGATCATGTCGCGAATGCGCGAAGAGCAATTATCGTAGAAAAAATCATAACGATAAACACAATTACCCTCTTGCACGTTCGCTTGAAGCAGCTCGAATAAACGTTGTTTCTGAAGCGGTGAAAAATTCAGCTCCTGCTCCCATACTCCTCTACCTTCTTGGGCATAACTCTCGAGGAAGTACTCGAAGTACTCGGCCTGTAGACGGTAATCGAGTTTACCGCGCGCAAACTTCATATAGAAGCCATCATCAAACGCATCGAAAACACCGTAATTAAAGACTATATCGACCGGTTTGCCTCCAAGCGTATCCTGCAGTCGAAAAGCAGAATGACCAAAAAGCGAATACAAATCAGGTCCCGGCGAACAGGTAATCACTGAAAATTTTGCACTTGGAGTTAATCGTGTGAGGCCGCGAACTTGCAGGGCTCCAAGCGCTAGAATCAAAACAACAAGAAAATGCTTCCGTGATAAAAAATTCTTCATAGTTCAATGGTCCCTTGAAAAACCGACTGTGCAGGTCCACACAGCCAAACATCATGAAATCCACCTTCCGGAGTGCGTTCCAGCTTCACCTTTAGATCGCCGCCTCGGGTGTGAACAATCACCTCATGAACACCCAGCTGCATGGCGGCCAGGCTCAGGGCAGCGGCCGTAACACCTGTACCGCAACTAAGCGTCTCGGCCTCTACACCTCGCTCGTAGGTGCGCATCCAAAGTTCACCTTCACCCATGCGCACAAAGTTTACGTTGATGCCTTCCTTGGCAAATCGTTCACTGTATCGAATGGCAGCTCCCTCCCTACTTACATCGATTTTTTCCGGATCTTCAGCAATTTGAATCAAATGCGGTGAACCTGTGTGAATAATGCACTGGTCATTCGCCCAATCTACGCTATTCACATCCTTCATCTGAACGGATATCTCTCCATCATTCACGATGAAAGCATGAGCTTTGTCGATGGCGCCAAACACACCGTGATTGCCGACCATTCCCATGTGGCGAGCAAAGGCAACCGCACAACGGCTGCCATTTCCGCAAAAACTTTGAGAGCCGTCAGGATTATAAAAGTTCATGTAAAAATCGTCCGTTGAGTGCGACTCAATCAAGACAATTCCGTCAGCGCCTATTCCAAATTTTCGATCGCATGCATGAATTATCTGCTCGCCGGATAGTCGCAATGCGCCATCACGATTATCAATCATGATAAAATCGTTTCCGGTTCCCTGGTATTTGAAAAAGGAGATCTGCACCGGCGCAAATTAATACCCCAAAAAGAATCGAGGCGATTAAAAAATAAAGTTCCCGCCTTTCACGTGTAAATTGCGCTCCAATCAACCCGAAAGGCAGTATGTCGTCGACCGCAGAAAAGAAAGAGACCAAAAAAGAACAACTCCTGAGCAGCGATATTTTATTGCGTGC
>JBIKSC010000222.1:0-4382 GCA_044348775.1 Flavobacteriales bacterium
ATATGTTTGTTGCAATCAATTCAGCTTCCATTTCAACATCATTATCGAACGGCGCATTGAACAACATAACCGGAGAAGTCGCTGAAGAAACCTGTCCATCGCTGAAATTCCACTGATAGGATACAGCACCCACACTTTGATTTATGAAGGGGGCGTTATGTGGAGCACATCCTATGGTGTCGGTCGAAAAAGCAGCAACAACCCCAGGGTAGATACTATATGTTGCCATAGCCTGGTCAACACAGCCAAACTCAGATGTTGCTACCAAGGTCATCGTATACGAATTGTTCTGTTCTGGTGCGCTAGAATAATCATGCAAATGCGGAGAGTATGACGTATTGGATACAGTGCCATCACCGTAATACCACATGTAAGTTGAGGCCCCTATGGTATTATTATAGATCGTCACAGGACCTGCCGCACATGAACTTGCACCAACCAATGAAATGGATGCTTGAGGTGTATTGTAAACTGTTAAAGGCGCAGAATACTCGCTTTGACATCCATATGCCGAGGTAATCGTCAAAGAAACTTCGTATACCTGGACTGTATCAGAATTATTGTTGAAATACACCACCGGTTCCTCCATAATAGATTGAACTCCGTTCGAAAAATCCCATTGATATGATGCTCCATTCAAACTGGTGTTTTCGAATCCAACACTAACTGGAGAACAAAAAGCTCCGGGATCCTCAAATGAAGCCTCAACTGAAGGATACACCTGGACTATGATATTAGCCTCTGCGGAGCAGCCGGCCTCTGTGTTCGCCTGAATGAAGACTTCAAATTCCTCAACATCATTGCCGCCATTGATAAATATGTGTGAGTGTTGCGATGCAGTAGTAACTGAAGATGAACCATCACCATACTGCCAAATAAGGCTATCTGCAAACGATGTCTCGTTGGCAAAAGTCACTTCCAAGGGTGAGCAACCGGCGTTGACACTGGCCAACACGTTTACATCCGGTGTAGCATGAATAGTAACTTGCTGATAAGCGGTATCTGAGCAACCAAAAGCATTTGAGGCTATCAAACGAATATCGTACACCTGCGTTTCACCTGAAGTGTTCGAGTAATTGGTCGTTGGGTTTTGCATAATAGACATGAGGCTGTTGCCAAATGTCCACTCATAAGAAACCGCATTCACACTTGTATTTACAAGAGCAACTTGAGCGGGCGAACAAAACTCACCCGGACTCATAAAACCTGCTGTAACCGCAGGATAAACGGTAATCTCAACACTTTGTGAGGAGTTACATCCTTCGGCAGAAACTGCAGCCAGAGTAACCTGCATCACTTCAGGATCATTACTATTATTTGAATATGCATGCGTATGAACGAGCTCTGTAGTGCTCGAAACCGCACCATCGCCATAGGTCCAAGACACATCATCTGCATACAACGAGTTATTGGTGAACTCAATTTCAATTGGAGCGCAACCCGCATATACGTTCGGCGCAAAATCAATCACCGGTGTTGGATTAACTACCAAATCATGCATTACAGAATCAACACAACCATAGGTCGAAGTAGCAATTAACTGGACTTCGAAAGTTACAGGATCACCGCTGTCATTCGTAAAATAAGAAGTAGGCGCAGGAATGGAAGAAACCGTTCCGTTGCCGAAGTTCCACTGAAGTGAGTTTGCATTTACACTGGTGCTGTTGAATTGAACTGTTGCAGGATTGCAATAAACACCCGGCTCAATAAATCCGGCATCAATTAGTGGGTAAACTGTAAGCGCAGAAGTCTGCTGACTTGAGCAACCCTCTTCGGTTAAAGCCACCAACGTAATTACAAAATCCTGTGCAATCGTTCCATTGTTTTCATAGATCACTTGCTGAATAGAGTCGGTGTTGTTCGATGATGTACCGTCACCATAGCTCCAGTACAAACTATCTGCGCGAACACTCTGGTTTGAAATTTCAACTTGAACAGGAGAGCAAGCAGCGAGTTCACTCAACGTAAATGCAGCAACAGGTGTTGTTTTCACGGTGAAGGATTGTGAAATAGAATCAACACACCCGAACACAGAAGCACCGATAAGTGTAACTGTGTATGAAACATCACTGTCCGTGATGTTTTCAAAAACCGAAGTTGGATTCTGAGCTACCGACTGCAGTCCATTTCCGAAGTTCCAAGAATAAGCACTCACATTAAGACTTGTGTTGCTAAATGCAACTGTAGCCGGTGAGCATACATCAATCGGTTGTACAAACGAAACTTCAATTTGCGGATAGATCTCAAGGTTGGTTGAGAAAGAACTCATACAACCATAAATATTCTGAGTCGACAAGGCCACCGTGCGCACCAATGGCGTCGTGCCGTTGTTGGTGAATGTATGGGTGTGAATAGCGCCACTTTCTTGCGACACAGCTCCGTCTCCATAGTTCCAATCGTATGTGTCAACGTTGATCGACAAATTGGTCAGATCAACTTGCAGCGGCGAACATCCTGAAATCATCGACGAGCTGAATTGAGCAACAGCATTTGGAAACACAGTAACCTGAGTCATTGCTGTATCAACACAACCAAAAGCTGATGTTCCAATAAGTGTTACATCGTAAACAACCGGTGCATTGGTGTAGTTGTTAAACGTGTGGTTTGGCATTGCAAAAGGTGAAGTTGATCCGTCACCAAAATCCCAGTGGTAATTTTGAACGCCACTTACGAAAGGCATAGTGGCAGTTACGGGCGCACAGCCTTGGTTGCCTGTAATTTCAAAATCCAAATTCATCAGTGGATACACGAACAAGGTATTTGAAGTTGTGTCATTACAACCATTGATGTTGTAGGCGATAAGAGATACTTCATAGATATCCAGAAAACCGGTATTGTTGTAATACGTGTGCGTTGGGCTAACCAAGTTTGAAGTTGAACCATCGCCAAAACTCCAAGAGTAACCATACGCATTCAACGATGCATTCTGGAAGTACGCGTCCATCGGTCCGCAGGTTGGCGCTGAGTTATCATCAATAAAAGATGCAACGGCTCCCGGATAAACGGTTACCGATACAGTATCGGAAGTTCCACATCCGAAAGCATTCAACGCTGAAAGCGAAATTTGATAGGTAGTATCTGTAGCTCCGGTATTGAGAAACGTGTGCTGACCTGAGAATGACGTAATGATTTGACCATTACCCAAATCCCATTCATACACTGCGGCTGCGTCGCTGTTATTGGTAAAGTTGACAGTGAGGGGACCACAACCCTCTACCACATCGGCTGAAAGAGAAGCTACAGGTGCGTCTTGCACAATTACAGTTGCTGTGTCATTACCTTGGCAATGCTCTGTTGTAACAAAAAGCTGGACTAGGAAGCCCCCGGTAGTGGTGTAACCATAACTTGGGTTTTGCTGATCCGAATTGTTGCCATCACCAAAATCCCAAGCCCAGTCAGTGATATCATCGTTATTACCAGTAATAGTTAAATCCGTAAACTGCGCAGTTTCGCCCTCGCATAAATTAAACACATTGAAGTCTACTTGCGGTGATTCATAGACGTGGATGGTAATATCATCCTCGGCCGAACAACCGTATGCATTCTCTACGGTAAGCGACACTTGGTAATTTCCGGGCTCAGTATAGTTTACAAGCGGAGGATCAACACCATTGAACGCCGAAGTACCGTTATCCAAATCCCACGACCAGCTAACTGCGTTTGGGGTAACAGCGGTAAAATCAACTTGCAATTGATCACAGCCGTTTGTTTCATCGGCATTGATAGCAACAAGTGGATTTGCAAGCACCACTACATCTACCCAAGCTGTATCCGAGCAACCATTACTGCCTGAAATTCCAACCATGCTTCCCACATGATACGTACCAGGGGTATTGTAGAGGTAAGTGATGTTGCCGGAACCTGTTGTATACCATGCGTTGTTATTGCCGAATGTCCAGCGATACAAATTAGCACCGCCGGTTGACTGCTGATAGAAGGTCACCGATTCTCCCACACAAACTGTGTCAGCACTTACAGCAATTTGAGCTGATGGTGGTGGCACAATTTGAATGGTTAAGCTGGTTGAAGCAACACCGCAGAAGTTCGAGTCAGCAAGTTCTACTGTATAGGAACCAATACCGGGAAAATGCAATGTGTGAGGAAACGTTGGAGGCCATGGAGTCCAGTCAATGATGCTATCCTGACCGCTACCCCAGTAATTACCGAAGTTCCAATATTCATAACGCTGGTAGATATTACCCTGCATCAAACAATTGCGCTCAGTAGAATTCGAAAATGTTACCGTAGTATCCGGATAACACAACATAGTTGCGGAAGCAGTAATTCCTGGATCATCCAGATCCCAAATACGAATAGGATTAAAAGTCGCTGCTGAATTACCACCTTGAACAGTATTACACATGTTCTCGGCTGTAAGCGTT
>JBIKSC010000223.1:0-4354 GCA_044348775.1 Flavobacteriales bacterium
AAACAATGCAATTGTGCACGGTAACAAAATGAATCCGTCAAAAACGGTTACAGTACATTTCAGCATAGCGGAAAACAATTTGCGCTTCACGATCGAAGATGAGGGTCCAGGTTTTGACTATGACAACTTGCCGGATCCAACCGCTCCCGAAAATATTGAAAAACCTCATGGACGGGGTGTTTTTCTCATGAAAAAATTGGCTGACAACTGTGCCTTTGAAGACAATGGCCGTGTTGTCATTCTGGATTTCGCCGTTCTCGAAAACACTCCGGCCTAATTTCTAACCGCACGCTAAGATTGGAATTCCTTGCTCATTGGTGAGCAACAGCTCTTTATCCGACTTCAGCATCAAGAATCCATTGTCAACGACTTCCGACGGTGTGGCGATTAAGCCAATTCCATTTTTCACAGCATAGTCGAGCGTTTGGCGAGCGAACCCCATTGAATGGTTGTTCGGCTCCTCCTTGACATGGCTAAAGCGTATTCCTTTGCCCTTGAAGATTTTCTTCGCTGCGTCAAAGTTTTCGCGAATCTCCTTTTCTACATCGCCCACATATTTGTCGATTTCGTAAAAAACAACTTCGCTGTCACATTCAGCCGCCAAATTCATTACTTGATCAATGAGAAGACTTGCAATATTGCTATGCGTAGCGGGGAATAAAATTCTACCAAATCCTTCCTCTGCAATAACACTGTTCTCCTGAACAACCAGGAAAGATTTATCAAGCGATTGTACAAGCGACAGAATTCTAGAGCCAAACAAATGCTGTGTGATGCCTTTAACGCCGTGTGTGCACAACACAATCAAGTCAGGATTGATTGTCTCCAGCGATGTCTTCAAAGCAGTCATCAAACGACCATCAGCAAGATGTGTATTAACCGGCAGAGAAATACCTAGCTCTTCGGTTGCAAAAGCAGCCAGCTTCGCGTGTTCCGCTTCATTTATGTCATTGGAAGTTACATTCAAAACATGAATGTTTGAACCCGCTAATTCTGCCAATATTCGGGTTTGATTCAAGGCTTTTCTGCAGCCGTCGGTGTAATCCACCAAAACAACAATATTCTTCATGGGCGGTGAAATTAAATACACTCGACGCATTTCATATGAAACACAAGCCAGATTTTCGAAAATCACGCTCATCGCATCTGCAACGGATAATAAAGTTCGATGGCTTTGCTAGAAAACACGGAATGGTAGCATTCTCTGCCAACCAATAGTTCCTCATCCAAACACACCTTCATTCCGAACAGTTGGCGCGCTCAAATCCACATTTAACGTGTTCATATCTTGTTAATGGCGGCAAAAACGTAATTTCGCGGCCGTATGGCGATTCTATTTCACACTATTGATGCTGACCCTCAATTGAAGCGAAAAAACGCTTTAAAACGATGGATAAGCGACTGTATTCTATCGGAAGGCAAGAAGGTAGGCGACATCAATGTCATTTTCTGTTCGGACGAACATCTTCTGGAGATGAATCGCACCCATCTGGACCACGACTACTACACCGACATTATCACATTCGATTTCAGCATGGCCGATCGTGTTTCAGGTGATCTCTACATCAGTTATGATCGTGTCATAGACAATGCCACACAAAACGCCACTCCACTCCAAACCGAAACCTATCGCGTTATTATTCATGGAGTTATGCATCTCTGTGGGTACAAAGACAAAGGAAAAAAAGACGCTCTCACCATGCGTCAGCAAGAAGATAAATGCCTCTCCAAAATCGTAAAATATTTCTGATCCTCCTGTTTCACGTGGAACCTCTTTTTTATGGAAAACTCATATGATATTATAGTTGTTGGTGCCGGGCATGCAGGTAACGAAGCCGCTGCCGCAGCAGCCAATCTTGGCGCACGTACCTTATTGATTACCATGGACATGAATAAGATTGGCCAGATGAGCTGCAATCCCGCAATGGGCGGTATTGCCAAGGGTCAAATCATTCGCGAAATTGATGCCCTCGGTGGTTACTCAGGCATCGTTTCCGACCGTTCAGCTATCCAGTTTCGCATGCTGAACAAATCGAAAGGGCCTGCCATGTGGAGCCCCCGCACACAAAACGACCGCATGCGCTTCGCCGAAGAATGGCGCAATATGCTGGAAGCCACACCGCTCGTGGATTTTTGGCAAGACATGGTCAGTGAAGTTGTCATTGAAAACAACGAAATCAAAGGTGTAATCACCGGCATGGGCATACGCTTTAATTGCCGGTCTGTAATCGTGACCAGCGGAACTTTCCTAAACGGCGTAATTCACATTGGAGAAAAGCAATTCGGTGGTGGAAGAATGGGAGAGAAGCGCGCTGAAGGCCTGACAGAACAGTTGAATTCACTGGGCTTGCGCAGCGGCAGAATGAAAACGGGAACACCACCCAGAATCGATGGTCGCTCTCTTAATTATGGCGCCATGGAAGAGCAACCCGGTGATGCTGAACCAGGGAAATTCAGCTATTTACCCATTACACAATCACTCAAAACACAACGCTGTTGCTGGATTACCTATACCAACAGTGTCGTACACGACATACTCGCAACGGGTTTTGAGAAAAGCCCAATGTTTTCAGGTAGAATTCAGGGTGTCGGTCCGCGTTATTGCCCTTCCATTGAAGACAAAATCACTCGATTTGTAGACAAAGACCGCCATCAAATTTTCGTCGAACCGGAAGGCTGGAATACCGTGGAAATTTATGTCAATGGATTCTCCACCAGTCTACCGGAGGAGGTTCAAAAGGCAGCTCTGCAACAGATTCCGGGTTTCGAAAAAGCCAAAATGTTCCGTCCTGGATATGCCATTGAATACGACTATTTCCCACCGGATCAACTCAAACACACGCTCGAATCAAAGGCTATTCCCGGACTTTTCCTAGCAGGGCAAATCAATGGAACCACAGGTTACGAAGAAGCAGCCTGCCAAGGACTGATGGCGGGCATAAACGCTGCACACTGGATACAAAATAAAGCTCCTTTTGTCTTGAATCGAGACGAAGCCTACATCGGTGTACTGATCGACGACTTGATTACCAAATCAACCGACGAACCATACCGGATGTTTACAAGCAGAGCAGAGTTCCGCACATTGTTGAGGCAAGACAACGCAGACGAACGTTTAACTTCGAAAGCCGCTGCCATTGGATTGGCAACCGAAGAGCGTATATTTCACGTGGAACAAAAGTTGGCCGGCAAGAAAACCGTACTCAAACACATCGAAAAACTCTCCGTTGATCCCGAAATCATCAATAAAACCCTTGAAAAACGCATTAGCGCCCCAATAAACCAAAAAGTCAAGCTCGCGAGTATTCTGAGTCGACCCGAGTTGAGATTGTCTGATTTTACCACCTTATATCCATCCATCGCTGAAAGCATTGCCGATACTGGTGATTTAGTACCTGAAATCCTGGAACAAGCCGAAATAGAGGTGAAATACAGCGGATATTTGGCCAAGGAGCGCGACATGGCTGAAAAACTCCTACGACTGGAGCACATCAAGTTTCCCAAAGGATTTGATTTCCAAGCCGTCGGTAACATTAGCACTGAGGCAAGGCAAAAACTTCTCGCCATTCAGCCGGAAACGCTAGGTCAAGCTTCACGCATAAGCGGAGTAAATCCGGCCGATATATCAATTCTGCTTATGCATTTAGGAAGATAAAAGCATGCGCAACATGAATGAAAAAAGGACGCTTAGAGCGTCCTTTTCTATTTCTTGTACCTGAAGATCACATTTACAAATCAAACTTAATCCCTTGCGCTAGCGGTAAATTCGCGCTATAGTTGATGGTGTTCGTCTGACGGCGCATGTAGCTCTTCCAGCTGTCAGAGCCGGATTCGCGACCACCACCTGTTTCCTTCTCGCCACCGAAAGCTCCGCCTATTTCAGCACCGCTGGTGCCAATATTTACATTCGCGATTCCGCAGTCACTTCCTTCAACAGAAAGGAAATACTCAGCTTCACGCATATTCGTAGTCATTATGCTGCTGCTCAATCCTTGAGCAACACCATTCTGCATCGCAACAGCTGATTGTAAATCTGTGTATTTCATTACATACAGAATCGGAGCGAAAGTCTCATGTTGAACTATAGGCAGACTCGAGTCTTTCACTTCAATGATGCAGGGCTTCACATAGCAACCGCTTTCATAGCCAGACCCAGAAAGAACACCTCCCTCAACCAATACATTTCCACCCTGCTGCTTAGCTGCTTCTATCGATTCCTGATACATCCGAACCGCATCCGTATCGATTAGCGGTCCAACGTGATTGTTCTGGTCCAACGGATTTCCTATTCTCAATTGGCCATATGCCTGAACCAATTTTGATGTAACCTCTTCAAAAATACTTTCATGAATAA
>JBIKSC010000224.1:0-4317 GCA_044348775.1 Flavobacteriales bacterium
GTTATGGTGTTGGTTGATGAAGCTCCGCAGCCAGCCTTAATCACCAGTAACTCCTATTGCGACCAGGATACGGCTGTGAATCTTGTCGCGTCTCCTTCCGGTGGGTATTGGATAGGCGAGGCCATCACTGATTCATTAGCCGGTATTTTCAATCCTTCTCTTGTTAGCGGCGACAATGCCACGCTCACATACAGGGTACTTGGTAATTGTCCGATAGACGCCTCCGTCGTTTTAGAAATCGAGAACTTTATTCCGCTTGAAATTACCAGTTTGGATAGCGCCGTTTGCGAGGTTGCCGGTACTGTTACATTTCTTGCGAACTTACCTAATGTTGTGTGGGATGGCGATGGCATTACGGATGCCAATCAAGCAATTTTTAACCCCGCTGTTGCCGGGGTTGGTGAGCACGTTGTAGTTGCGATGTATAATCAAGCTTGCAGCTCCAGGGATACGTTGCATATACGAGTGGACGATGCGTCCATTGATCTTACAGAGCCGAATCCTGTTTGTGTGGATGCGGAACCGTTGGCTCTGCAGGTGCTGGCAACTCCCGGTATCTGGTCGGGAACAGGATTAATAGACTCGTTGCAGGGGATAGTTGATCCGCAGTTATTGCCAGCCGGGTTGCATTACTTTTATTACACGTTGTCTAACTCTTGTCTTTTGAGGGATAGTGTCGCATTGAGTGTGGAGAGTTTTCCGTCGATACAGATTGGCTTGCCTGATGGTATTTGTGTAGATCAGTCGGATTTTGTTTTACTAGCCAATTTCGAAGGCGGTGATTTTTCGGGTAATGGTGTATATACTTTCGATAATCAATGGTATTTCACACCGCAACTTGCAGGGGTCGGTTTGTCGGTGTTGCAGTACGATTATAGTGATGTATGCACACTATCGGTACTCGACACAATTGAGATCTATGCGCTTCCTGAATTGGTGATTTCTGCAGATACCAGTATTTGTCCGGAGGGTGAAGCTACCCTGCTAGCCAGCGGAGCGTTCAGCTATGGCTGGGCACCGGCGAACACACTCGTTACTCCGCAGGAAGCATTAACTATAGCTCAGCCCGACGTGACCACGACCTTCGCTGTAGCCGGCCAATCTGCGCAAGGTTGTTTCTCTACAGCTGAGGTAACTGTGGAAGTTCTTGAGTCGCCACAGCTTACTATCAATGGCCCTGCAGAGCTTTGTCCGGGCGAATCGGTTATACTCGAAGCCTTAGGTGTTATTTCCGCTGAATGGAGTGGACCGTCAATTGAAAGCCCCTTGGAGCTTTCAACCTTCGTGTCACCAACCCAGACAACCACCTACGAGTTAATGGGCTTTGATGAGAATGGTTGCGTTGGACAAACTTCCTTAGAGGTTGTCGTTCCGCAGCCTGTAGCTTTATTTATAGCGTCTGACACGCTGGGTACACCTCCTATGGATGTTCAGTTTACCAACCTTTCCAATGGTGACTATTTCGTTTGGGATTTCGGTAATGGCGACTCGCTGATAACGTCTGATTTGAATGCATCAGCTACTTCAATCTATGATGGAGCAGGTATTTCCGTTATAACGCTGACAGCCTTTTTAAGCGGTTGTCCGGCCACATATTCGATGGAAGTTGAGACCTATTATGATTCTGAGTTGCTCCTCATTCCCAATGTGGTTTCGCCCAATGGCGATGGTAAAAATGATGTTTGGCGATTGGAGACTCGTAACATGGAGACCATGCATGTCGACATTTTCAATCGTTGGGGGGTGAAAGTGGAAGAGCTTGATGGTATCGATGACAAATGGTCTCCGGATGCATTTGCAACGGGTACCTATTATTTTCATTTGTTCGCAACCGGTTTGGATGGAGAGGCGTATAACCGTGAGGGGCACATCACTGTGTTGTGCTCCGAAAATTGACACCGTTGAGAACAAGCCTCTCTCCCAATGCGATTTCTTTGAAAGCGGATCGAGCCAAAATTGGCGATGCGATTTTGTATTCGGGATTCTTGCTTGTTATCTGCTGGTCGGTGTTTATTATGGATGAGTATCTCGGCTTTCATCTGAAAGAGTATGGTATGAAGCCACGGACGCTGGAAGGGTTCCGAGGTATTCTTACGATTCATTTCTTGCACGGTGATCTTGAACACATAGTTCAAAATTCACTAGCTCTTTTTGTATTGAACTCATTCGTATTCTACTTCTATCGGTCAATTGCGCTGCCGGTTTTTGCTGCATTATTCTTTCTTTCGCCTGTATTGCTTTGGTTTAGCGGAAGGGACGGAAACCACATAGGAGCGAGTGTATTGATTTATGCTGAGTTTGCTTTCTTATTGACAAGCGGACTTATTCGGAAGAATCCTATTTTACTTCGAGTGGCACTGGTTGTTGTGCTGTATTATGGGTCGCTTGTTTGGTATGTGTTCCCGGTGGATAAGAAAGTTTCCTGGGAAGGCCATGCAAGCGGTTTTTTCATCGGGGCGCTTGCTGCCTTTTGGTGGCGTAAACAAGGACCGCAGCGCAAGAAGTATCAGCATGAACTCGAGCCCGAAATGCCCGATGAAGAATATCAACGTTGGAAGGAACGGGTAGGCGAATCACAGCCACCTGTCCAGACAACTGTTACTGTAAATTATCATTACAAGCCGGAAAAGCCTGCGGAAGGATCCGCAGAGAAGTAATCAGATCGGTGAATACGGGTGAATCAAGATTCTACGGTCGAGCGTCCAATGCTCTTGTAGAAATAGCCTAGTTCGTTCATCTTTTCGAGGTCGTATAAATTTCTACCGTCGAAAATGGTCTTCGTCTTCAATAGGCTAGTCATCTTCTCGAAATCCGGATTACGGAATGCGCTCCACTCGGTGCAAATAAGCAGGCAGTCAGCATCTTTCAAAGCATCGTACTGATCATTCGCATAGGTAATCTTATATCCTTTTTGGCGCTTCACGTTTTCCATTGCTTCCGGGTCGAAGGCGACTACGTTGGCTCCTGCTTCGATCAAATGCTCAATCATATAGAGCGCAGGTGCTTCGCGTATATCGTCGGTATCGGGCTTGAAGGCAAGTCCCCACAGGGCGATGGTCTTGTTGGTGAGCGATCCTTGATAGTGATCGAGAATAGGTCCAAGTAAAACGGTCTTCTGGCGCTCGTTCACCTTCATAACACTTTTAAGAATCTTGAACTCGTAATGGCTTTGCATTCCGCTATGAAAAAGGGCCTGCACGTCTTTAGGGAAACACGATCCGCCATAACCAATGCCCGGAAACAGGAAGCGCTTACCAATACGAGTATCCGTGCCCATGCCGATGCGCACCATGTCTACATCGGCGCCTACTTTCTCACAGAAATTGGCAATCTCGTTCATAAAGGAGATTTTGGTTGCCAAGAAAGCGTTTGCAGCGTATTTGGTGAGTTCGGCGCTGCGTTCGTCCATGAAGATGATTGGGTTGCCTTGGCGCGTGAACGGCTTATAGAGCTCTTCCATCAGCTTACGTGCACGTGCGCTGTTGGTTCCGATCACCACACGATCGGGTTTCATGAAATCGTCTACTGCAAAACCTTCACGCAAAAACTCGGGGTTGCTCACCACGTCGAAAGGCACGTTGGTGTTGATCACAATTGCTTCATGCACCTTTTCGGCTGTGCCTACGGGCACCGTGCTTTTATCGACGATTACTTTGTAGTCTGTAATAATTTTCCCTAGTTCGGTAGCAACGTTAAGTACATAACTTAAGTCGGCACTTCCGTCTTCTCCCGGAGGAGTTGGCAATGCAAGGAAGATAATTTGAGCCGTGTCCACCGCACTCTTAAGATCGGTGGTGAATTGTAATCGGTTTTCCCGGATGTTACGCTCAAACAATACATCGAGGTGAGGTTCGTAAATCGGAATTTCTCCGTTTTTCATGCGCTCTACCTTCGATGCGTCAATATCGACGCAGGTTACGTTATTACCTGTCTCAGCGAAGCAGGTGCCTGTTACCAGACCTACATAACCTGATCCTACAACCGTAATATTCATAGCTCAATGGTTTTGGGGGCACGAAAGTAAGCAGGTTTTGGGCTATTCCACATGCGGTTTATCCAATGGTCTTAATGGTGCCATCCTTCAGTTCCAGCTTACATTGTGCATGTTTTGAAATTATATCAAGATCGTGTGATGTAAAGAGGATTCCGGGGCCTTGGTTTGCGCACAGTTTGCGCAAGGTTATCATCAATTCTTCCTTTGCGACATAATCTAAGTAAGTGGTAGGTTCGTCGAGAATGAGAAAGGATGGCCGTTGCGCCATGGCACGGGCAATCATGGCCTTTTGCAATTCACCGTCACTCAATTGGTCGAGCGGT